>JAAYGJ010000067.1 GCA_012727745.1 Clostridia bacterium
GCTGGAAGAAGGGTGCCAGATGAAATCGGCCCGGGCTTACCTGGTATTTAATAATCTCAAAGATTTAGGCGAAGTTATCAAGAGCGTGCCCCATACCCGGGAGCTGGAAGAGGAAAAATTTGATAACAGCTTTACCCTGGTTTTTGTCAGCCGCGAAGACGCCGACACTCTGGCCAATGTGGTGAAGTCCGTTTCTGAGATTAAAGAGGTGACGGTAGAGCCAATTCGTTTAGACGATGATGAACAAACAAAAGAGGCTGCCGCTGCGACGGCACCTGTTGCGGGCCGGACCGGCCGGGAGGCTCCTGAACGGAGAGACAGTAAAAACGGGGAGTTCCGTATTAGCCAGACTGTCAGAGTTGATGTCCAGCGCCTGGAAAATCTGATGAATCTGGTGGGAGAGCTGGTTATTGACCGTACCCGCCTGGCTGAAATAGAAAATGCCTTAAAAACCAGACTGGGCAGAGAAGAATTGCTGGAAACCCTGGAGGAAGTTTCCTTGCATATCGGCCGCATCACTACCGAGCTGCAGGAAGAAATAATGAAAGCGCGCATGTTTCCTATTGACCAGGTGTTTAACCGCTTTCCGCGTATGGTACGAGATCTGGCGCAAAAAGCCGGCAAAGAAATCGACTTTATTATAGAAGGCCGGGAGACAGAGCTGGACCGGACGGTTATTGAAGAAATAGGTGATCCGCTGATTCACTTGCTGCGCAATGCCATTGATCATGGCATTGAAGCTCCGGAGGAGCGCCTGCGGCAGGGTAAGCCCCGCCACGGCACCGTGCAGCTAAAAGCTTTTCAGCAGGAGAACCAGATTGTGATAACGGTAGAAGACGACGGGGCAGGAATGGACAGCGAAAAAATTAAAAATACAGCCCTGTCTAAAGGGCTGCTGACCCCTGAAGCCGCCAGCCGGCTCAGCCCCCGGGAGGCGCTTCAGCTAATATTTTTACCGGGCTTTTCTACTTCCGAAACCATCACCGACGTTTCCGGCCGGGGGGTGGGGATGGATATAGTCCGCAACAATATCGAAAAGATTAACGGCAGCATAGATATCCAATCTACTCCTGGCAAGGGGACCCTCTTTACTATCAAATTGCCGTTAACCCTGGCCATTAACCGTTCGCTGCTGGTAAATGCCGGCAGCCGGGTGCTGGCTATCCCCCTGGCCAATGTGTCGGAAATAATAGAAGTCCAGCCATCTCAAGTGCAATATATTCAGCGCCGCAAGGTGGTAATTGTCCGCGACCGGGTATTGCCCCTGATCAGCTTAAATAAGGCCCTGGGCCTGGGCAAGGAGCAGGAGACGGACACGAGCTATACCGTTGTTATTGTGAGCCTGGCTGAAAAACGGCTCGGCTTCATCGTCGACAACCTGATCGGGGAGCAGGAAATAGTCATAAAATCTCTGGGCAGCTATATCGGCAAGGTTCAGGGTATTGCCGGCGCCACTATCCTGGGTGATGGCAGTGTAGCTTTAATTTTAGATATCGGCAGTTTGATTAACTCCCTGGCAACGGAGACGGGCAGTGAGCTTGCCAGTTAAAGTTTTAGTAGTAGATGACTCCGCCTTTATGCGGCGGGTCATTATTGACATTTTAAGCGCTGACGCCGGTATCCAGGTGGTCGGCTATGCCCGCAATGGCAAGGATGCCCTGGAAAAAATTTCCCGCCTCAAGCCCCAGGTCGTTACCCTGGATATAGAAATGCCGGTTATGGACGGCCTGACGACCCTGAAGCATCTGATGCAGACAAGCCCGGTGCCGGTACTGATGCTTTCGGCCCTGACTACCTCTGAGGCCGAGGTTACCATCAAGGCCCTGGAGCTGGGGGCGGTAGATTTCGTCCTCAAGCCGGCCCGGCTGACAGACATGAAAGAGCTGACCTCGGTTTTACCGGCAAAAGTCCGGGCGGCAGCGGCGGTGCCGGTGGCACAGTTAAGGCAGCACGACGCAGAAACCCGCTTACCGCTTATGTCTGCTGAGCGGCTGAGAGCGAGTGTTAAGGAGATTGTTGCCATTGGCACTTCCACCGGCGGCCCTGCAGCGCTGACCAGAGTGATTGGCGCCCTGCCGGGCGACCTGCCGGCAGGAGTAGTTATCGTCCAGCACATGCCCCCCGGTTTTACCGCCCCTCTGGCAAGGCGCCTGAACGAACTGTCCCGCCTGGAAGTCAGGGAAGCCAGCGCAGGGGATGTTGTTAGACCCGGCCTGGCCCTGCTGGCGCCGGCCGGCCGCCAGATGCTCCTGCAGCGAAGGGCCGGCAGGGTACAGGTGCAGTTAACCGACCAGGCGGAGATAAGCACCCCTTTTAAACCGGCGGCCGATGTGCTGTTTCTTTCGGTTGCCGAGATATACGGCCCCCGCAGCCTGGGAGTAATTTTAACCGGCATGGGCAACGACGGGGTCAGGGGTTTAAAGGCCATCAAGGAACGGGGTGGCCAGGTTTTAGCCCAGGACAAGGAAACTTCTGTCATTTTTGGCATGCCCCGGGCGGCGATAAAAGCCGGTGTAGTTGACAGAGTTGTACCTTTACCC
>JAAYGJ010000068.1 GCA_012727745.1 Clostridia bacterium
ATGCCAACCGGGCCTGGGTGGTCAGGTTGTTAGTGCGGTTAATTGGCAAGGAAAAAGAAGCCCTGAATGCAGAGGGGTTACCGGCTTTTACTGACAGTTATTTGATCCCCAACTGGGCGACAGGATACGTCAAGGTGGCCCAGGACTATAACCTGGTAGGCGGTTATGCTGATAACACCTTTAGGCCTGAACGGGCGGTTACCCGTGCTGAGCTGGCTGCTTTACTTAGCCGGGCGCAGGAATACCTGGAGCCTTCCCCTTTGAGTATTAAAGGCACAGTTCAGGAAGTCAGTACGAGCCGCTTGACCATAAGTGATAGCAGTGGGCAAAAACGTACTTTTATACTGCCATACGATACCCCCATCTATGATGATAGCACCCTTATCTCAAGCAGTGAGCTCTGGCCCTACGATCGGGTCCTGCTGATTACAGATGGCGAAAACATTAAATACATAGAAAAACTTTCTGCTGAAGCGGTTGCTTCGGTAGTTAGCGGCAGTGTACGGCGAGTATATTCTGAAGAAGGTGCTCTGGTAATAGAAACAGCCAGCGGGGAATACCGGACCCTTTACCTACCACCGGAAAGTAGTTTAGATACTGGTAGTGCCACCTGGGAAGTGCTGCACACACTGCAGCCTGGTGATCAGGTGGAAGTGACACTTAATAACCTGGGCTATATTTCTGGCCTGGTAATTAATTCTCGCTCCCAGGAGGCGTTTAAGGAAGGGGTTGTTTATGACCTGTACCTGGACGGCAACTTAATTACCCTGCGGTCAGACAGCGGTAAACTTTCCTCTTTTCGACTGGCAGAACAGGTACAGGTAACTATGAAGGGTCAGCGCTTCGCTGCGCTTACAGATGTACGCCAAGGTGACAGAGTCCGCCTGGAAATAGAAAACTCGAATGTTGTAGGTATAGAGGTGCTGGAGGTTGCTTTCCTCCTGGACCTCGAAGGTACTGTTGTGGCTGTATCTCCCCAGGACCGGATTATTACCCTTGACGTTGATGGGCAATTAAAGGCCTTTCGGGTTACTGCTGCTGCGGAAATAGCAATCTCCGGCCTTGTAAATGCCGGACTGGCTGATGTGGCTGTCGGCGATCAGGTAAAAGCCCATATAGATAATGGTGTCATAACCAGGCTTACAGTCCAGGACCGTTCTATTACGAATAGCCTTCATGGGACCGTAGTCAGTGTGGATACATATAACAGGATCCTAACCCTGCGGGATAAGCAGGATAACCTCCATGCCTATGAGGTGAAAAGCAATGCCCGAATAGTTATTAACGGAGACGATACCAGCTTGGGCAATATCAAAAAAGATATGCAGGTAGAAATCAGGCTGGTAGATGGAAAAATAGTTTATTTGGAAGTGGATAATACGCCTGAAGGTACAGTGGTCAGCCTGGATGATAAAGGTTTGCTGCTGGTGTTGGCGGACAGTGAAGGCAGAAGGACAACCTATGTAATAGACGAGAACGTAGATATTGATAGCGAGGACGGCCGTGATGACTTGGATGAAATCAAGCGGGGCGACTATGTGGAAATAACGTTGAAAGACGATGTTGTTACAAAAATTAAGCTTTATACTGAACTATTATTACGGGTGGAAAGTGTTCGCGAAGATTATGACAGGATCGATACCAGGGATAAAGATGGAGACCGGGTTAGGTTATACATTACTGGTAATGTTGAGTTGATAATACCAGGGATTAAGTATCCCGATGTTGAGGACCTAAGAGAAAACGACATTGTCAAGGCCTGTTATCTGGGTTATGAGCTGCAAAAAGTAGAACTGCTGCAGCCCAGGCAGGGGCAGGTGACCGCTATAAACTATTACAACAATACTGTTACTTTGAAATACAGTGAAGGGGATACTGACACCATAAATTTTGACCGGTATAGCAAGCTTATTATTGATGGCAAGCGTTATGATAGCCTGGAGAGGCTTAACAGGTATGACTATGTCGAAGTGATTGAGAACTTAGAGGGCGGATATGATATTAAAGTGCTCTAAGGTGAGCGGCTAACTGCTTACCAGGACGGGCAGGCTATACAACAGCCTGCCCTGTTTTTTTGCCGGGGTTAGTCTGGGGGAGGTTATCAGAACTTAATTTTAGGCAGAGCTATTGCCACAGGAGGGATAGGTGGCTCTTTTAGCGAATAATGCTTATAAAACGTTGACAGGTATAACAGCAAGGATGAGAGGCGGGAAAGCTTGTCCAAGACTTTACCACTGAAAGAACTGGCAAAGATCGTTGGCCCTGACAGGGTGTTCACGGCCCTGGAAGAGAGGCTTTGCTATGCATATGATGCTACTTTTATGGAGTATAAGCCCGATGTAGTGATAAAACCGGCTAATACGGAGCAGGTTGCGAGGGTGCTTGAGCTGGCCTATCGCGAGGGAATACCTGTGCACCCCCGCGGGGCTGCGACAGGCTTAAGCGGGGGTTCGGTGCCCCAGGGCGGTGGTATAGCTCTGGTGCTGACGGCAATGAACAGCATTTATGAAGTTAACCGGCAGGATATGCTGGCGGTGGTGGGTCCCGGGGTAATCACCGCTGACCTACACCGGGCTGTGGAAGCAGAAGGGCTTTTTTATCCGCCGGACCCCGGCAGTTCAGAATTCTGCACGATGGGCGGCAATGTCGCCGAATCTGCCGGCGGGCCTCGCGGTCTTAAGTATGGGGTCACCAGAGATTACGTGCTGGGCCTGGAAGTGGTTCTGGCTGACGGCAGGGTTATGCGCTGTGGCGGGCGCACGGTCAAAAATGTAACTGGCTACGATTTATGCCGTCTGTTTACCGGTTCGGAGGGTACCCTGGGCGTTATTACCGAAATAACTGTACGTCTCCTTGCCCTGCCCAAAGCGGTAAAGACTATGCTGGCTTCCTTCAATAATCTGGAGCAGAGCGCTGAGGCCATCAGCGCCATTATGGCTGCGGGGGTGGTGCCCCGCACTCTGGAGATTATGGATGACCTGGCCATAGCTGTAGTAGAAAAGTATGGTTCATTTGGCCTGCCTCTTGAAGCGGCAGCGGTGCTTCTGATTGAAACTGACGGTGACGAAGAGCAGGCTGCTAGAGAAGCTGCTGTGGTCAGGTCACTACTTGAGGAGGCTGGAGCCAGTGAAATCAAAATAGCAGCAGATGCCGACGAAGCGGATAACTTGTGGCGGGCGCGGCGGGCAGTGTCAGCAGCTATAGCCAGAATAAAACCAACCAAAATTTCCGAAGATGCTACCGTGCCGCGGAGCAAAATCCCGGCTATGATTAGGAGATTAAGGCAAATCGGGCGCAAATATAACCTGGATCTGGTTATATTTGGCCATGCCGGTGACGGCAACTTGCACCCTAACATCGTCTGTGATCGCCGCGATCCGGAAGAGATGGCACGGGTAGAAAAGGCTATCGGCGAAATTTTTACGGCAGCCCTGGAACTGGGGGGTACTCTTTCCGGCGAACACGGCATTGGCCTGCTTAAAGCACCTTACCTGGCATCCGAACTGGGTGAGGTTGGCCTTGCCGCAATAGTAGATATCAAAAAGGCTTTGGATCCGAAAAACATCTTAAATCCCGGCAAGATATTTCCTTCTTGAAGTGCGGGGTGTTAAAAAGTGCAACTGCCATCTATGTATTTATGCCGTCAGAAATTTCCTCGGGAACGGATTGAGGCCCCGGCAGCTGCCCTTAATTCTCTACTGGCCTCGAGCTGGATAGGGGACAGGGTACGTCCAGGAGCCAGAATTGCCATAACCGGCGGCAGCCGGGGCATTGCTGCTATAGTGCCTCTGGTCAAAGCCCTGGTGGATTATTTACATCAGCTTGGCGGCCGGCCCTTTGTAGTTAACGCTATGGGCAGCCACGGTGGCGCCACTGCTAGCGGTCAACGGGAAGTACTCGCTTCTTTAGGTATGACGGAGGAAAATCTAGGCTGTCCGGTGTGCACGAGCATGGAAGTAGAGCAAATCGGGGCGCTTGGCGAAGGCTTTCCCGTTTGGTGTGACTGTAAAGCTCTCGAGGCTGATCACCTGGTGGTAATAAATAGGGTAAAGCTGCATACCTCGTTGCGGGGGCCGGTCCAGAGCGGTCTTTGTAAAATGCTTACCGTGGGGCTGGGCAAGGAAAAACAGGCAGCTCACCTGCACCGTTACGGCCCTGAGACAATGGGCCGCCTGGTTGTAAAAGCCGCCGCCCTGGCAATTAAAAAGTTGCCGGTGCTGGCTGGCATAGCCATAGTAGAAAATGCTTATAACGAAGTAGCCAGATTGGAGCTGGTCAGGCCTGAAGATTTTATCGCTGCTGATACTCGTCTGCTTAAAGAAGCAGCCCGGTTGCAGCCGGCATTGCCGGTGCAGGAGCTTGACTTGCTGGTAGTCGAAGAAATGGGCAAATGCTACAGCGGAGCCGGCCTGGACCCCCACGTCATCGGCCGCTGGCGCATCTGGGGCGAACCGGAACCGGAGTTTCCCCGCATCCAGCGGGTAGTGGTGTTGCGTTTGGCGCCAGCTTCACACGGCAATGCCCAGGGGGTAGGGCTGGCCGATTTTATTACCAAAGAGCTTTATGAAAATATTGATCTGGAAACGACCTATAAAAACATTTTGACCAGTACTTTCGTCCAGCGGGGCATGATACCTATAATTGCGGCTACTGAGCAGCAGGCTATCGCAGACGCTATTTATTCCCTGCCATTGGCCGGGGGAAAAGAGCTCAAGGTAGCCTGGATTAAAAACACTCTCCAGCTGGAAACGTTGGCCTTATCGGAGGCAGTATTAAAGCAGCTTGCTTATAATAATAGAATTGAGAAGCTGGGGCCGGTCAGCTGGTGCTTTAATGAGCAAGGAAAGCTAAACCCCTGGGTGTTGCCCTGCAGGTAACGCAGTTGAATATGAAGTAGGGCATGGGAGGTTAGAGGTGAGCTGCTTTATAATCCCACCTCTAACTTCATACCTCCCACATCTATAATTAGAGGAGTTGGTTAAGATGGCTGATTGCAATTTAAAAGCTAATAAAGACCAATGTACCTGTACGTATGCTATTTGCAGCCGCAAGGGCAAATGCTGCGAATGCATCGCTTATCATCGTAAAAACGGCGAAGTACCGGGCTGCCTGTTCCCGCCGGACGTGGAACGAACTTATGATCGCAGTATAGAACGGTTTATTGCGTGCTACCGAACTTAGCTCCGTATTATTACCCCAAAATGGTAATGTCCTGGCATGTTGCCTGTGTCACATATCTTTCAGGCTGTTATTCACAAACTCAATTCGGTCAAAACCTTCATCTAGAGTAGGCAGCTCCAGTTGCCGGTAAATATTCAGGAGGACTTCTCTGCCGACTTTTTTCCCCGGCGGGCGGGCAGCATCACGTTTTAGTAAAACCTCCAGCCCGGGGTTAATGACGACTGCTTCCACCTGGGCGCCGGCTGCTCTGGCCATATTTATTAAAGGCCGGCGCCGGGCTTTGGTGACATTGGTGGCATCAAAGCATACATCTTTGCCCTGAGCCAGTGCTCGCGCTAGGCGTTGATAGGCCCGGCGCCAGACGAGAGGTTCAATCCGGGGGTCATACTGTACCCCGAATTCCTCATTACGAATAGAATCAGTGCTGATGACTTCGCCTTTATAATGCTGGCGCCAGGTTGATTTGCCGGCAGCCGGCGGGCCGACCAGGATAGTTAATTTTGCGACCACTTATCAAGTCACCTTTTGTAGCAATTAGATTTTTTATTAGTTTGATCGGCAGCAATACTATTATTTATGATATTATGACATTTTGCTGCCGACAGTTATAAGCCGTACCAGCCGTTCGGCAGCATCAGCCAGCAGCTCGGCGGCATTTTCCAGGCAGTAAGACAGGGTTACCGGTCGGGGTACGATACTCATAATGCCATTGATACCGTGGTCAAAAACGGCATTAGCCCTTTCGCCAATGGAGCCTACCAGGGCTACGACCGGGAGGTTATATTTTGCGGCAACCCGGGCTACCCCGATTGGTACTTTGCCGTAAGCGGTCTGGTAGTTGATTTCACCTTCACCGGTAATAACCAGGTCGGCACCGCTGGCCATGATTTTTTCCAGGTCCAAGGTTTCAATTACCAGGTCAATTCCCCGCCTTAGGTTAGCATCCAGAAAAGCCATCAGGCCTGCACCCAGGCCACCTGCAGCGCCGGCTCCCGGAATTTCGCGGATATCTTTCCCCAGATCTCGTTCAATGATTGCAGCCAGGTGGGCTAAGGCTTCATCCAGGCGGGACACCATTTCTGGGGTCGCGCCTTTCTGGGGGCCGTAGACAGCCGAAGCTCCCCGGGGGCCGCACAGGGGATTATCAACATCACAGGCCACCTGGATTTCAACCTCTTTTAAACGGTGGTCCAGGGCACTTATATCAATGCGGTCCAGCTGCTCTAAACCTGTTGCACCGTGGGGAATTGCTTTGCCGTCGCTATCGAGAAGTTTTACACCCAGGGCCTGGGCCATCCCGGCACCGCCATCGTTGGTGGCGCTGCCGCCAATGCCTACAACCAGACGACGGCAGCCGGCTTCCAGAGCTTCGCGGATTAGCTCTCCGGTGCCATATGTGGTGGTAACGAGAGGGTTGCGTTTATCCCGGGGTACCAGAGGCAAGCCGGAAGCCTGGGCCATTTCCACCACAGCAGTATGGCCGTCACCCAGGATGCCCCAGCAGGCTTCTACGGGAGTTCCCAGGGGACCAGTGACCCTGGCTTTTTTCAAGCTGCCACCTGTGGCGGCAACGAGAGTTTCTGTCAGGCCTTCGCCGCCATCGGCCATAGGTACGGCAACTGTTTCTACCTCAGGGAATGCCCGCTGTATTCCCTTTGCGATAGCTGCAGCTACCTCAGGTGCGGATAAGCTTTCTTTAAAAGAATCCGGGGCAATAATAACTCTACGCATTTATTTACCTCCCAATATTTAGTCAATCAATCTAATTCGTCAATAAGCTCAAAATACCTACTCTATTTTCTTGACACTAACTAAAAAAAGCTTTATTTTATATAAGTGCAGAGATAATATTCTTTGTTTGACAATCCTTCGTTAGGTGAGGCTTCTGCATAGACAGACGCCACTGCCCGGAAACGTCGAAAGACGCCAATGGGTCAACAGGTACTACCGGCTTAAGGTTTTACCTAATGTGGCTGAGAGGATTTCTCTAGCTATGCATGTGCCAAAGCTCAACGAGTGGAGGTTTAGAGTTGTGTGCGGCTCTAAAGCTTCCCCACTGGGAAGATTTTTTTTTGAAGGGGGAAGAATTTTACGGGCAATAAATTTAACCCTGACGTATTTGCTACTTATATGTTTTGCCTGCTTTCCTATCAGGGGTCCTTATATCCTCTCCCTTATATTAAAGCCCTACTTATAGCTATAAAGCCGCTAGTGATAAAAAATTGAACGCTGGCTTGACATACTCAGTTTGAGTGAGGTACAAATTAAAAGTTATCGGTTAATCCAGATTAGATGCTTTAAGGCGTTATCCGTGTTTTTTTGGAAACCCTAATCGTAGCGGAGGTGAATTTTTTAATGGAAGGCGTTCCTTGGCGACGAAACTGGCCAAGACTATCAAAAAAGAATAACAAGGGGCGCTCTTCCAGGCGCCCCTGTTAAGAAAGGGGCGTGAAGCTTTGCATTTAAAAACAAATGGGTTGCGTTTTTTTCCCAAACAATTGCTGGATTTGCTAAATAGCTTTGCCGAGCGGCATCCAGCTGATATTGCTGATATTCTGCAGCAGATGGAGGAAATGGACCGGGCCAGATTATTTGCCAGGCTGGATGGTGAAAAAGCTGGGCTGGTGTTGAGGGAACTAAATACTGAAGCTGTAGAATCCCTTTTGCGAATTTTAGGCCCGGAAAGAATTGCTGCTGTTCTGGATGAAATGTCCATGGATGACGCCGCTGATGTATTGGGAAGTTTTTCGGATAGCGTCAAAACCGAACTTCTGAATTTGATGGAAGTAGCTGAAGCTTCGGATGTAAAAGAACTCCTGGCTTATCCCGTGGATACAGCCGGGGGTATTATGACCACTGAATATGTGGCCATTTTGGAAAACATTTCTGCAGAAAAAGCGATTCAGGTTTTAAGAAAAACGGCTCCCGAAGCAGAGACTGTTTATTATGTTTATGTGATTAACACGAAAAACCAGTTAGTAGGTGTGATCTCCCTAAGAGAATTGATCATAGCCAGCCCGGATGCATTGATTGCTGATATTATGCGTAAGAAAGTGATCAGTGTGCGGGTGGATACGGACCAAGAAGAAGTAGCCCGAATAGTTTCCAGGTACGACCTTTTGGCTGTACCGGTGGTCACACATGATAGGACGCTAGTGGGTATTGTTACTGTTGACGACATTATTGATGTTATCCATGAAGAAGCTACGGAGGATATTTATCGTTTGGCCGGTGCCCAGCAGGTGGAAGAAGACCTGCCTATGCCGGCAAGGTTGGTGGCTTCTGTTCGTTCCCGGCTCCCCTGGCTCCTGGTTACTTTGATAGGGGGAATGCTAGCCGGTCAGGTTTTACGAGGGCTGGAAACTGAACTGAACACGATGGTAGCTTTGGCTTTTTTTATCCCCCTGCTTACAGGTATGGGAGGCAATGTGGGCACCCAGTCCTCCACTTTAACGGTAAGGGGGCTGGCCACGGGCCAAATTGTGGGGAGAGAAATTTTTCTTACTGTACTAAAGGAAAGCCTGGTAGGGATGATTATTGGAGCCGTTTGCGGAATGATTGTAGGCTTGGTAGCATTCCTGTGGCAAGATAATTTAATGCTGGGCCTGGTTGTGGGATTGGCTCTATTAGGAAATACGACCACGGCTGCTACGATGGGCACCCTGGTACCTTTGTTCTTTAAGCGGGTGGGAATTGATCCGGCAGTAGCTTCAGCACCGTTTATTTCCACATCCATTGACATTACCGGTTTGTTGATTTATTCCCTCCTGGCCTCAGCCTTGATTTCCTACTTGATTTGAACGATACTCTGGCCTTTCTACAACCAAACTACCATTGGCCCTTGACAAAAAAGTTGGGGGCCAGTATAATAGGTCTTGCTGTGGGGAAAGCTTTAGCGAGGCGGGACTACCGCCGACCAAGACCCGGCATAAAATCATAATGTGGGGAATTAGCTCAGCTGGGAGAGCGCTTGAATGGCATTCAAGAGGTCAGGGGTTCGA
>JAAYGJ010000069.1 GCA_012727745.1 Clostridia bacterium
CTGGCGGATAGTGACCTGTACCGGGCTGACCTGAGCTGCAGCTGCCTCCCGTTTGGCCATTGTCTCAGCTACATCATATACCAGATTAGGTTTTAAGTTCAACTGCTGCAAATAAGCTACCAGTAACGGTTTGTAATTTTCTCCGATATATACCGTCCCGACGGCAGCCAGCATCTTGTCCCTGGCTGTATTAAGGGCATCCTCAGGGACGGCTTCAGTCATTGCCCGGGAAATAATGTCCTTGGTCACAGCAGCCAGGCTGTTAATGGTGCCTGCATCTGCTGCCGCCAGGGCTTCAATAGTGGCCGGCGGCAGCTCCAGATTATCCAAGCGGCTATTTAAAAAAGCAAGGCGTTCTTCTTTATCTTCAATGCTGTTAATCTCCGTTAGCAAGTTAAAAAAATCATCGGTCTCCTGCTGCAAATCCGCCAGGACCGAGTTGGCCACCCGGTAAACAGGGGTTATCTGCTGTGCTGCTTCTTCCCTGGCCTTTTCCGTCAGAACTTCACTTTCATAGACAATACCCTGGGGGGCTTTAAAATCCTGTGGACTGGCCTGACCCACTGTCAGCTCAATCTTGCGGGGCAGATAATCATGAGACATAATTAATAAACCTAAAAGCAATAGGGCCATCCCCCAAATGGCCCTCTTATTCGAAATTATTGCGCCCAGGCGGGCTAACCGGGAAGGTATCAAACCTTCTAGCCACTGCCATGGCAATTCGAGTCACTCCTCTCGTAGGCCTTAATTATCAGCTGCACCAGCGGGTGCCTGACCACATCGGCCTCAGTCAGGTATACTATGGCAATACCGTCTATACTCCGAAGAATTTGCTGTACCTCCACCAGTCCCGAAACAGTACCCCGGGGTAAATCTACCTGGGTCACATCGCCGGTAATTACCGCCCGGGAACCATAACCAATCCGGGTCAAAAACATCTTCATTTGTTCAGAAGTAGTATTTTGCGCCTCATCCAGGATGATGAAAGCATCATCCAAGGTGCGTCCGCGCATATAGGCCAGGGGTGCTACTTCTATAATATTTTTCTCCATATATTTTTGTGCTGTCTCCACACCCATTATATCATAAAGGCTGTCATAAAGAGGCCGCAAGTAAGGGTTAACTTTTTCCTGTAAATCCCCTGGCAAGAAACCTAATTTTTCGCCTGCTTCAACTGCCGGGCGGGCCAGGACAATCCTTTCCACGCTGCGGGAGCGCAGGGCATTAACAGCCATTACTACAGCCAAATAGGTTTTACCCGTGCCTGCCGGGCCAATGCCAAAAACAATATCATTGCGTCGCAAGGCCTGAATATAGCGTAGCTGCCCCAGGGTTTTAGGGCGAATCTGTTTGCCTCTGGGAGTAACATATATTGTTTCGCTCAAAGTCTGGGCCAGGTCAGTCTTAGCAGCCATACCATGCTGGTGCCGTACCAGGTTCCAGGTGTAGTTGATAGTGGCAATATTTATATTCGTGCCTGAGCGAGCCATTTTAAGCAGCTGTCGGAAAAGCTTGGCCAGCGCCTGCACTTCGTTCTGCTTTCCGCTTAAGATAATTTCATTACCCCGGGCAACTATTTTTACAGTAGTAAGGCCTTCAATAAATTTAAGGTTTTCATCCTGGCGACCGAATATTTCTACCGCTTCGCCATAGTCAGCGATAGTCAACTTCAATTCATAAGGAATGGCCAAAGCTTTATTAATCATCCCTTTCAGGTTATGTCAATATATTTTAACACTTAACAAAGGGAGCGTAAAGAACACGGCACCGCAAAAATCAACCAGTGCCGTTTAAGGGTACTACTTTGTCGATATCTTCCTCAACTTCCAACCAGACCCGGACCCGTGCCGTTTCAGCACCAGGCTCACTTAAAGGCGTTATTTTTTGACCGCTAATGCTAACCCCGGCCGGCAGCCTGGCTTTTAACTCCAACAAGGCCTGGTTGGCGGCAATCTTGACCGCTTCCTCATAACCAAGCTGCTGCTGCCAGAGCTGGATTTCAGTATAGGTTACCAACTCTAATTCGACGGGGAAAGTAAAATTCCTCCAGGATGGTAGCGCAAATATCTGCCTTTCCTGCTGATAATTTTTATATGGCGGCCGGGACGGACCTTTCAAAATAAAACTTCTATCCGGGGTATGCAGTAGCACTGCTGTCATTTTTTGTCCTGTCGGCAGCTCCCGGACCTGCCGGCAGCTAAACTCCTGTACCTTCTCATACCAGACCCGGGCCCGGACTATACCCCGAGCGCGGACCAGACGGGCCTGGACTTCAGGCGAAGGTGATACGCCTGTTTGTCCCAGTTCCGGCTCCGGCAACTGTGACATGATCAAGCCGGATATAAGGACCTCTCCTGCCCGGACTGTATCGCCCACCTCAACCCGCTTTTCACCGCTGATTACCAGGATCTCTTTGATAACTCCGTCTTTGGCTGCAATAATGCTGGCCGGCCGTTCAAAATCTTCTTCCCCAGGAGACTGGACTTTCTACACCACATTAATCGTCGCCCTGGTGCCGTGTAAACTTATTCCTACCCAAGCGAGCTGGGGCAAACGGTTATCCAGGACAAATTCCAGCGCCCGGAGATCCAGCTTATGCTTGTAAACCCCGGGCTTTAAACCTGCTTCCCTGGCAGCAGCAATTATTGCCGCCGGCTGTACCTGGCGCAAAGGCCCGTTCTGAGC
>JAAYGJ010000070.1 GCA_012727745.1 Clostridia bacterium
CTATATGATGGGCTGCAAGGAGGGCAAGACCATTTATAGTTATAATTTGGGCAAACTTTTTTGCACAAACCGTCAAAATATTCTTTTTCCTGGAATGCAATAAGCTCGTTTGAATCAATAATAACCGCCTTTGATTTAATTATTATATTAGCAGTAGGTGTATTAACCGAAAAAGTTGTTTTTATCATTCCAATCACCCATCATATTATACCCCACAACGTTACCAGGTACCGCCCAAAAATTGTTGAAAAAAATCTTCAAACAAGTCATATTGTTACCTCCGGGGTATAATTGACCCATAGGGGGTGCGGGCATTTTTTCGATCAAAAACAGCCCGGCGTTTACAAAGGGTACTTATCGATTACTCAGGTATGGATAGTGCTTGTCATAAGTGCGTTCCGGTTAGAAATCAAGAGGGCGCTACTGCATGTACAAATCACATGGTATAAAACCCAGCGGTTTCTTTAAAGAATAATCCTGCCCAGGCTAGTGGCTCGACGGAATATATAAAGAAGCACTGGGGTTTATTCCAGCGCATTTAACTGATTTGCAAGAAAAGAGTTGCTGATGGTGTTGATTCTCTCAACAAAGAACAAGTGTCTTGGTAAGGAGGCCGCGGATCGCCACATAATTTTCTCCCATAACTAAATTGCCCGCTTGTCTATGCATCACCTTAGCAGTTATAATACTTATCTCCGGACAGTTCAATGCTTTGAAAAAACACTGGCGGGCCCCGGCTATCCATACTTTTCTTTTAATTATTTATTATGCCTGAACCTTCGGTTTTGCTTCCTCTGCCACTGCGCCAACTCCGACTTTAAGTTTCAAGCATACAAAGAATATTACAATACCGATGGCACCGATTAAATCTGTTTTTATGCCTGGTATTATTAATGAAAATGCTACCGCCGTCAGCAATAGTCTTAAAGGCCACTTTAGTATCCTTGTAAACCAACCTTGTATGCTGGCTGCAAGGCACACGACACCAATTATGGCCGTAATAAACGATACAGCAATCTCAATTGGGGTACCCTGCATTAACAACGTCTGATTATAAATGAACACATAGGGGATTATGAAACCTGTAATCCCTAATCTGAACGCGGTAACACCCACTTTCCACATGCTGTCTTTAGCAATTGCGGCTGCTGCATAGGCTGCCAAGGCTACCGGCGGGGTTATTACTGATACTGCACAGAAATAGAATATGAATAGATGGGCCGCAAGAGGCGGAACTCCCATGTTTACCAGTGCAGGTCCTATGGCGCTGCCTGCTATCGCATATGCTGCTACCGGCGGAACCCCCATGCCAAGAATAATCGCTACAACCATCGTTAATAATAATGCGGGTATCAGTCTACCGGCGGAAAGCTCTACTAGAAGTATGGAGAATCTGTGTCCCAATCCGGTAAGGCTCATGGTTCCAACTACAATCCCGGCTGCGGCACATGTTGATGCAACCGTTATCAAATCCTTTGGCGCATTGATTACTGTCTCAAGAAGTTTGTTGGGTGCAACACTCTTTCTTGTATTCTGGTTAGCCAATGCAAAGATAATTACTGATGCTGCCGAATAAAGTGCCGATTTCAATGGTGATAGCCCAACAACCACGAGGAAGAACAGCAGAACTACTATTGGGAACAAAAGCAGTCCGTGTTTCTTAAAAACTTGTTTAACCTTAGGCAGTTCGTCTCCGGACAGGCCTAACAGGTTCTTTTTCGCTGCCTCAAAGTCTACCACTGCAAACAGACATGTATAATAGAGCAGGGCAGGTATAATGGTTGCCAATACTATCTTTGAATAGGGCACTCCAAGCACTTCCGCGATCAAGAACGCTGCAGCTCCCAGCACCGGAGGAGTAATCTGGCCCCCTGTTGAAGCTACTGCCTCAACTGCACCGGCAAAATGGTTATCATAGCCGGTCTTTTTCATCAAAGGTATTGTAAAGGTTCCAGTCACAACAACGTTCGCTACGGCCGACCCGGATATTGAACCAAATAATGCGCTGGATAATATGGCCACCTTTGCAGGGCCACCCCTTTTACCGCCGGCTATAGATTTGGCAAAATCGATTATCGCTTCGCCACCGCCTGATGTATTAAGCAGTGATCCAAACAAAAGAAACATGAATACAAACGTTGCTGAGACGCCTACCGGTTCGCTGAATATTCCTTGTACTCCAAACAAAAAGCTTATTACCCTTTTAAAGCTATACTGCGGATGCCCCAGAAGACCGGGCAAGTTTGCTCCATACAGCGCGTACAGTAAGAATACCAACGCTATAATTGGGAGCGTGATCCCCGTTGTTCTTCTTGACAATTCTATTATTGAAACTATCAATATAACCCCGAATACTATATCCAATTGTGTGGGATTTACACCGCTTCTAAGAGTTATACCCTTGTACCCGGTTATTACATAGTACATAAATGCAAGCGCACCAGCTGCAAGGATGAAATCGATAAAATGGACTTTATCCTTTCTCATTTTATCGGATAACGGGAAATACAAAAATCCCAAAATCATAACAAAGGATATATGCACCGCTCTAAGTAGCAAAGGGTCTATCGGTGAAATAAAAAGGACATAAAGCTGCCATAGAACAAAGACTATTGAAGCTGCTATAACAAGATACATTATATTTTTGGGCAGAGTTCTTTGCCTATCTTCTTCTAATTGTATCTGTTTATCCAGTTGGTTTGCGTCTCTTGCCATATTCAGGTACTCCTTTCTCTAAACAAGTACCGGTTGGTGGGTTCACATAGGAACCCACCAACCAAAGCATACCTTCAAACAAATCGCTTTATTGTTTAGTCAATAGGCATTGCCGCTTCGGGAACTTCTACACCCATTTCCTTATAGTACTTGTATGCTCCCGGATGAAGTGGTAGAGCTATTGTCCTTACATTTTCCAGTGTCATATCCTTCGCTCCGGCAAAGGCGGCTGTCAATACATCTATTTGTTCAAAGGAAGCCTTTACGAAATTGTATACAACGTCTTCCGGTATATCCTTGTCGAACATATACACGTTTACGTCAGCTATTGTATTTATCGGCTCGGTCTGACCGCTGTAAGTGTTTGCCGGTATAGCCATCTTCGCATAGAAGGGAACCTTTGCAATAACTTTATCGGCTTCTTCATCGCTGACACCAATGATTTTTGCACCTAAGGTAGCTGCACATTCTTCAACGGCGCTTGCCGGCACACCCATGCTGCTTACAAATACGTCTACCATTCCGTCCCTGAGGTTGTTCGGCGCATCAGCAAAAGCGGTGTTTACGAACTTATTAACTTTCACGCCAAGTATATCAAGAATTTCTTTGTTGTACTCGTCTGATGTACCACCTGCAGGTCCACCACACACTATTTTACCTTCAAGGTCGGCGTAACTATTAATATTTTTATCCAGTGTCCAACCGTGAATAAATGAAGGATGTAGTGGCAGAGCAGCCCTCAATTCTTTGTTAGGTTCTTGTCCATCAAACAACCCAGTGCCGGTCCAAGACTGATATGCAGCACCTTGGGATATCAATGCCGAACCTATTTCTCCGGATTGAATCAGGTTGCAGTTGTGAACGGAGCCGCCGGTAACTTCTGCCGATGCGGATATGCCAAGGCTATTCCAAACATTAACAAATCCGCCTCCAAAGGCATACAGTGCCCCGCCAACGCTTGCCGTCCCAATACTCATTGAAGTGATAGTTGCTTCAGGTTTGGTCTCTTCTTCTCCACCTGGTTCATTTTCGACAGGTTCCGGTTTACTGGATGAGCATCCAACCAGACCAAATATTAGCATAATAACCAACGATAAGCTTATTACCTTGATTAACGAATTCATTTTCATTATTTTACCCCCTCTAGTTATTTAAGTTTTCTTGCAACAACATGTCAACGTTATAGCTAGAATATCATCCCCCCTTTTTATTTTTATCTTTTCAAGTTTTGAGGATGATTGATGTATTCCTTGTTGCAGGTAATACTCGTGTGTTGCGATGTTTGTTAATACAATATTTTAAACTTAAAGAAAAACCTAACTATGCTTCCAAAGATTTCATGTAATTGATGACTTTATTTGCAAGGGACTGTGCTATATATTGTTGTGCTTCAACTGTCCCTGCTCCGATATGAGGAGTAGCAATAAAATTGTCCAATTCAAAAAGTTTGGAAGGTCCAGGCGGCTCTTTTTCCATGACATCAACGGCAGCGCCTTTAATTTTGCCGCTTACAAGCGCATCATATAATGCATCTTCGTCAATCAGCCCGCCTCTGCCTAAGTTTATTATATATGCCCCTTCTTTCATCATGCCCAGCTCATTTTTCCCGATCATATGGTATGTCTGCGGGGTTAATGGAGCATGCATTGATATTATATCTGATTTCATCAGCAAATCTTCCAAAGATACTAATTCTACGTCCATTTCAGCGGCCAGGTTTGGATCAATAAAGGGGTCATAAGCCATAACCTTCATCCCAAAGGCTTGACACAGTTTAGCCACCCTGGAACCAATCTTACCTATGGCTACTAATCCGATGGTCTTGCCCTTTAGCTGGTTTCCTGTAAATCCGGTCTTATCCCAATGGTTCTTTTTAACCGCATCTATGGCATTATACACTTTTCTGGATATGCAAAGCAACAATCCAATGGTGAGTTCTGCTACTGAATCGTTACTGCCATCGGGGACATTGAAAACAGCTATCCCTTTTTCCTTTGCATATTCCGTATCTATATGGTTCAGACCTATGCCGGCCATACCGACAACCTTCAATTGTTTTGCACAATCAATGAGCTTTTTGTCAACCGGAGTATCAGACCGCACTATTAATACATCATATTCACCTATGCATTCCAACAAGTTTTCTCTGCAGATATTATACCTAATATCAACAGTACCTTTTTCCTTTAAAAGTTCAATACCGCTTTCATGAAACTTTTCAGTAATTAAGCACTTCATTTGTATCTCTCC
>JAAYGJ010000071.1 GCA_012727745.1 Clostridia bacterium
CTGCTGTCCTGACCGCCTGCACTGCCTCATTAAAAGCTGCCTGAAAAGCAGCCAGATGTCGGGTTTCTATTTCCAGCCCGGCCGCCTGGGGATGACCGCCAAAAGTCAGCAGGTAGTCACGGCAGTATGTAAGTGTCTCATGAAGATCGACTTCCGGCACACTGCGCCCTGAACCCCGTCCCTTGTCCCCGGCCAGGGTAAATAATACAACCGGGCAGTTAAAACGCTCTGCCAGGCGAGCAGCCACAATACCAATAACCCCTGGGTGCCAGTCCGGAGAAGCCAGGGCCAGACCTTTAAGCCCCTGTTCAACTGCTGCCGCCGCCATGACCCCGGCTTCAGCTTCGATATGCTTCTCCAGTAAGCGGCGAGCCTGGTTTTCATGCTCCAGGTATTGAGCCAGCTCCAGGGCCTGCTGGGCTGAAGTGGTAAGTAATAACTCCAGACCCGGGTCAGCCCGCCCGGTACGGCCACAGGCGTTCAAACGAGGCACCAGGCTAAAGGCCACTTCCCTGCTGCTCCATTCGCCATCCGGCAATCCGGCTATCTCCGCCAGGGCTTTTATACCTGGCCTTGTTCTCCGGGCCAACGCTTTTAAGCCTAATTTTACCAGCAGGCGGTTTTCACCCAGTAGCGGCACTGAGTCAGCAATAGTCCCCAGGGCAGCCAGGTCCAGAGCCCAGCCGGCTTCTACCCCCTCCTCCAGTGGCAGAGAAAAATACCGGGCCAGGGCCTGGGCAAGTTTAAAAGCAACCCCGGCGCCACACAAGGGCAAAGGCGAGGCGCCAAGCAAAGGGTTTACCACCGCCGTCGCTGCCGGCAAGTCAGCTCCCGGCTGGTGGTGGTCGGTAATAATCAGTTCCAGCCCCTGTTGCCGTGCCCAGGCAACTTCAGCCAGCGCAGTAATGCCGCAATCCACTGTTAGCACCAAACTGCAGCCCTTTTCCAAAGCCAAACTGAGCCCGTTTGTATTGAGGCCGTAACCTTCACTGAGACGGTCAGGCAGGTAATACTCAGTCTCAACGCCCAGGCGCGCCAGGGTCTCGAGCATAATGGCTGTTGCGGTCAGCCCATCAACATCATAATCGCCATATACTAAAATCTTTTCCCTGGCTTTAACAGCCTGTACCAGGCGGCCCCGTGCCTCCGCCAGGCCGGGTATTATTTCCGGTGCTACCAGATCAGCAGGTGAGGGGCGCAGGAAAACCCGGGCGTCAGCAACTGTTTTTATCCCGCGATTATAAAGTAAGCGTGCCGTCAGGGGAGACAGCTGCATTTCCCGGGCCAAGTCCAGCTCTTCCGGTAAAAAGGCTGCTGGAAACTCCCAAACAACTGCCGTCAAGCTTCCGGCTTCCTTTCCGGCTCTCCAGCTGCAGTTGCTGGCTGTTCCAACCGAGCCAGGGCCTCATTTAATTTTTTATTCTGGCTTTTAAGCTCCCATATTGCCCGGCTCATTTTCAACTGTTTGACCAAGCCCAGCAAAAAAACAAAGATAGCACCAAAAGCTGCCGAGCCCAGGATCACTAGGACCAGCGAGATCTGAGGAAAACGCCAGACCAAGAAATTTATTTCTACCATGCCGGCATTTTGAATAGCGAAAATAGCAACCAGCAAGGCAAAAATAAGGGCCAGTAAAGAATAAACTTGCAACCTTTCTCCCCTCCACTTGAGACAAATATCCCCCTGAAGTTGGCAAAAACTCTATTGCTCAGTTACAACGCTGTCGTGGCACAAAAATCGTCGTTTATTATTATTTTAAGGATTCATTCGCTGTAGAAGAATGTTTTTCCTCCTGCTGGCATTCGTTACAATTGTGACAGTGCGGTGGGCCGTTACATGGTTCAGGATGTATAAGTATATCAACATAAGGCAAAGCCTGCTTGATCTCATTACCGATTTCCTCGCACAGAGCATGAACCTGGACAATATTCTTGTAACGGGGCACAACCAGGTGCAAATCCACCTTGCGTTCGCGCCCTGCTTTACGGGTACGCAAGCGGTGATATTCCACATAGCTGTCGGCATGACTGGCGATAATATCTTTAATGACCTGTTCTTCCTGCATTGGTAGGCTAACATCCATCAGGGGCAGTACTGCCTCCCGGCTCAGCTGCCAGGCTACCTTAATAATCATCGCCGCTACCGCCAGGGCTACCAGAGGATCCAGCCAGTCAAAGCCAGTAAGATGTATGGTCAGGAGGCTCAGCGTTACCCCCAGTGAAGTATAAACATCTGTACGCAGGTGCCAGGCATCAGCTTCCAGGGCGATAGATTCCGTCGCCGCTGCTACCTGAAAAAGATAACGGGAAACAAAATAATTAACTAGTTACCCCTGAAAAACGACATTTTTGCACAGCAACTTTAGTATCAGGAAATGGCCAATCTCAATTTCCTGGTAGATTACCTCCCGATGTCACATCAGGGTGGCAATCTTCCTCAAATTGTAGGCCATAATCCCCAAGCCAACCCATGATTTAGTGCCACAGGCGCCACGGAAGCGGCTGCGCCTAAGTCCATACTTGCGTTTGAGGACACTGATAGTTGCTTCACCGCCGGCACGCCAGCGCTGAAGTCTTTTGAACCAATTCTGTGATTGATGTTCCTTACGCGTTTTACTGAGCTTCCCTTTGAAAGGCAGACTACAGCGTTTAACTCCCCGTTCTTTCAAGGCCTTTTCGTTCTTAGTGCTGCCAAAGCCCCGGTCGGTAGCCACCGCCCAGGGAGGCCGTTTGAAGGTTTCGATATGGTGGTCTACAGCATTTACTAACAGAGTATCGTCGCTAGGATTGCCTTCAAGGACTTGATAGCCGGTAATAACTTTTTCTTCTGTTTCCTGAAGTAATATTTTGTATCCAAATTCTGTTGGAGCATGAAGTTTACCCCGTTTAATCGGGCGGGCATTAAGATCAAAGATACTGACCATGCGTTCCGGTATTCTGAATTGACCTTGTTGAACCTTAACCGTTTGGCTAATAATCTGTTCGGTATGGGCAATGGTCTGGGTAAGTGATTGCACTACTTGCTGAATATTTCTGGTGAGGTCATCTTTGTGGCGGTACAGGTATTGTTTGGCGTTCTTTAACACTTGCTTTGCTTCAGCTACTACCTGTTGGGCGGTAGTCATGATCTCCCCAGTAATTTGCCTTACTTCGCTATAGGCCTCCCCGGTACGCCGCTTTACCACCTTGGTGATAGATAAAATTCGTTTCTTGACGGACCGCCGCCGGTCTTGAAACTTGGTACGGATTGCTATACCGGCTGCTTTTATCTTCTTGACCGTACGGGTAATTACCCTGACACCGTCAGACAAAAGGCTGGCATCGGTGGGATGGTGAATATCGGCTTCTACGGCAGTTGTGTCAAGGCGAAGTTTCCTGCCCCGAATGATCTTCTGGTCCCTGGCTTTGTTTATTAGGATGGCATTCAAGTTGGCAATGATGTCTGGGCCATACCGCTTAGTAAGTTTGATCAAGGTAGTGGAGTGGGGGACTTTCTTGCCTAAGGAGATGCGGCAGAAAAGTCGCCACTGGATACTATCCTTAACTTCTTCTACTAAAACTTCATAGCCCAACTGGTAGCGAAACTTTAAATACATTAGCCGCAGGTAAGTTTCTACCGGTACTGTAGGACGCCCAATCCTAGTGTTAAACCTGGCTATAAACGGTTCCATAAAACTTTCGTCGTCCAACAGGACATCTACTTTAGCCAGTTCTTCTTTGAGTTCTAACAGTTCAGCGGGTAGCATAATGTCCCAGGTGGTTAACTGGGGATCTTTTAGTCTTAACATATCATCACCCCGCAGGAAATGGAGGTGATATGGCGAATGTTAATCATGGGAGTTCCTCCTGCTGGTTTTTCTTGTTTGTTTCTACACTTACAAGATTCGATCCAGGGGATGGGAACTCCTTCTGTTTTGGTGAGATATCTAGCTTTTTTGGGGCCTCTTACCTTAAGTTTTTCAGGGGGAACTAGATAGCGGCGCGCTCCCAGGTAAGTACCGACAAAATGGGGTTCCTCAAGACTGCTAACCACCACTCCCAGGGGTGAACGGGAATTAAGGAAGTAACCGTTAGCATTATAAATGCCTACGTGGGTAGGCAGTTCCCCCGTCCCTTCGGTATTAAAAAAGACCAGATCTCCGGCTTGTAAATCGGCTGCAGCTACCGGCTCTCCTACAGCATATTGTTGGTCAGCATCGCGGGGCAAATTGACACCGTTTAAATAATAAGCTATATAGGCCAGTCCCGAACAGTCGATCCCGTAACAGCTGATCCCCCCCCACAGGTAAGCTACCCCCTGCAGACGCTCTGCCGTCCTCAAGACATCCCGGCCACTCCGTTCTCCTTCCAGCTTGCCTCCAGGCCAAATCTCAACTTCCAGACGAGGCAGCCAGGCTCTTCCCTGACCGGGCAGCCAAACCTC
Source organism: Clostridia bacterium (assembly GCA_012727745.1). GTDB lineage: Bacteria > Bacillota > DSM-521 > Neomoorellales > Neomoorellaceae > JAAYGJ01. The sequence continues at coordinate 4,423 of JAAYGJ010000071.1, forward strand.
GACCCATTCCTCCAGAACCTGTATTAATGGCAAATCAGTTCCCATCAATAGTTCTCCTACAATCGCTCTGCCTGCGTCCGGCCCCTGGTAAAGCCTGGCCCGGGCAACAATTACGGCCGCCAGATCTTTCCCCGCCGGCGGTTTTTCCAGGACAATATCTTTTTTTTGCAGCCAGCCTAAATAACCGTCAGGCACTTGCCCGTACAGCCAGTCGCCCACCTGCTGCAAAACTTTTACTTTATCCCCCCACAAAACCTGGGTAACCAATTCTGCTCCCTGATCGGCTGACGCCCGTACATCAGCCAGCGGTTTTTTCACATAAAAAGCTCCTGCGGAAGAAGCAGCCTTAGCCGCAGCTCGTTCGCGCTGGAGCGGTAGTGGCAACTCCCGTCCGGACATATTATATACCCCTCCCTGCAATACTATTGCCTAGCAAGCCACCCAACTCTACCCTAGTTCTTGACGATCATACTGATCTGCTCATAGGGGCGCCCGGTAGCGCGGGCAACAAGATCGCCAATCTTGTTGGCGTCCGCATCGGTGAAATTTTCCGCCATGATGATGACGTTAACAGCATTGGGATGAATAAACAGGGCCGCATCTTCATAACCCTTGGCCACAATCAGTTTTTCCAGCTGCATTTCCAAGTCCATTTGCTGGGTTAATTCCACCAGCCTTTGTTGGGCTTCCTGCTTGCCCTCACTGTTAGTGTTGGGATTATCTATTATCTGAGTTAGCAGGGCTACCTGCTGACTGCGCTGCCGGTCCCTTTCAAGACGATATTCGATAAAGAAGGAAGTACCTGATTCAGCTTTGGAATTGGCCTCATTTAATATTTCGTCGGCGTTGGGGGCAGGCAAAGGCTCACCTTCTCCAGATGTAGTTACTTTAGTAGCCTCGTCGCGGCTATAATCTTCACTAATATACTGCAGCGGCCATTCCCGGGTCAGGTCGTTCCCTGCATTTTCGATATTATTCTTTTCTTCCCCCTGCACCAGATAAGCCAGTACCCCAAAGGTCAGTAAAAGGGCTATTAACAACCGTCCTTTGCTGCTGATTTTCGGCATTTTATCTTCCCCCTTGCATCTGGGTATTTTAAATATGATTAGTTTCATGTTATAGTTGACCTCCCTGCAACTCCATGGGCAGCACCTGTACCTGGTGCGGTGCCAGACCCCACAGGGTTTCTACCGCCTGGGTAATGCGAGACCGCACCAGAGGGTTATTTGCTCCCTGGGCCACAACTACCACTCCTTGTACTACCGGTCTTGACTCTCTGATAGTAACCGGATTTTCTTCCGCACTCATCTGACTATTACGGGCCATGACCAGCTCAGCATCCATGCTGCTGTCAGTTGTTATCCGGGTGCCGCCACCCTGATCCCTTTCCTCAACGTTACGCTGGGTTGTCCGCGTATTGGTAGCATATTCGCGCAGCGGGCCGGCTTCTAACGATACCCGCACTGCTACCTTGCCGCTGCCGGCAATTTGCTCCAGGATTCCCCGCAACTGTTCTTCCAGTTCCCCAGCGGTTGCCATCAGATCTGTCTGATGTTTCCTTGGTTCTAACTGGCTAATAGCCTCGGCCGGTAATTGGCCGGGCTGCCCCCCGCTGGCAGTCCCCATATTGCTCAGACTAACTAAAAGGCTGCCCAGCAACAGGCCACCCACTGCCAGCCAGAGATACCAGGGAGGTTTGGCAGGCAAAAAGCGCCAGCCCGCCCCCTTGCCATTATTCACTACTACCACCTCCACTCGCCCTGAACTTAGTTATCAAGCTAGATTAACAACTGGACCTCTACCATTCCCGGAGTAAGACTATAAAAATGGCTAATCATATCTATAATCCGGGCTTTAATTTGCTCAATTTTAGCTGCTGAAACCTGTGCTCTTCCTGTAGTTGATTTTGCTGCAGGGTCAGGGATAATATCCGGGTCTTCCGGACCGGAACCATCGTCCCGGAAAAAGCCTTCTGTAGCTGACGGCGTCCTCTCGACTTCAACTTTCCCCTGGTCAGCCTGAACACCGTCGCCTCCAGGCAAAACATTTTCCCCCGACCATATCCCCCTTTCGTCCCCTGTTTCTGCACCTGCACCAATCTCATCTTTTTCTACCTCGCTAGATGGCCCTATCCCTCCTTCCCCAGGTTCTTCATTATCTACCAGGCTGGCTACTACTACCACCCGTTTAATTGTGCCCCTGTACCCCTGATCCCCAGACACATCTACCAGCACTTCTGCCGTTTTTACCTCCGGCACCAGGGTAACCAGGGCTTTGATCTGGCTGGCCAGCCGTTCGCGGTAAAGCTCCAGAGCTGCCCTTTCATTTTCCTCTGCCAGTTCTAGGCCTTCTTGCAGGCTTGTAGTCGCTACTGGAGCCAGGCGCAAGTCCCAGGCAACTATATCCAGGGCAGAGCCTGCTCCCAATCCTCTCACTATAGGGGTCAGGATAGCCACTACAACGAAAAGCCCCAACACCAGGCGGACATAGCGGGCCAGCTTCCTTTCCGGCAATAGCATTTCTAAAAATGCTGCCATTATAGTTATCAAGGCTACCTGGCGCACTACCTCGCCAACTATTGCCAACAATTTCTATTTACCCCCTCAAGGCCAGGGTAAGGTTGCTTAAGGCTACCATCACTGCCACCGCCATAAAGAAAAGCAACCCTACTGCTGCTACACAGGCAAAAACCATGGTCAGGGCACTGCCGATGCCGTCCAGAGCTTCCGCTAATTGTTCTTCGCCAAAAGGTTGAATTACCGCTGCTGCCAGTTTATATACAACCACTATCGAAAGGATTTTCAGCATGGGAAAAGCAGCAATAAAAAATATAATTACTACCCCCACTATACTTACCGCACTTTTTAATAATAAGGTTGCACCGGCCACCGCATTGACAGCATCAGCCAGCATACCACCCACAATGGGTAAAAAAGCCCCGGTAGCAAATTCAAGCGCCCTTAGCCCTACCCCATCAGCGACAGAGCCAGCTACCCCATAAATAGACAGTACACCGGTGAAAACGGTTAACATTAAACCCA
>JAAYGJ010000072.1 GCA_012727745.1 Clostridia bacterium
ACTTAAACATCAATAGTATCAGTATATATCCTGGAATGAGTATATATAATAAGGGAATTTGATACAATACCTTAATTATGGCCAAAGCAACAGCCAATGCTGCGCCAATAGGCAAAGTATATAGCAGAACCTGTTGCGGTATATAACCGCTAGATACTTCTTCTACCTCATAGGTAAGGATACGGAGTGAAGGCTCGGCTATGATTGCTACAAAGCCAAGCAAGGCGCCGATAGGGATGGCGACCCAACGATATTGCATATTACCTAATTTTTTGCCTATCATTTCTCCGACCGGATAGAAGCTTATTTGTACCCCTTGGAGAAAGAAGGCCAAGCCAAGGAATGAGAGTATAAGGCCTAAAAGGATCTGGGTTATTTTTTCTTGAGGTAATTTTAAGTATGCAAACTGAAAAAATATAAAAACTGCAATTATAGGCAAAAAAGCTGGAGCAACTTCTAGCAAAATGTCCCCAAGGCCTGTAAACACTACATAATCGCTCAAGTATATATCACTCCCAGGAGCATTACCGGAATTATGGGTCCTAATAAGACCAGCCCAAGATAGCCAAAACTATCTCCTAGAGTATTTTTGCCGCTTAAGACTGAAGCAAACCCTACTCCCAGGGATAGCACAAAAGGAACTGTCAACGGGCCTGTAGTTACACCACCGGAATCAAACGCTATGGGAACAAAAGTTGGTGGTACAATTGCCGAAAGAATAAAGGCCAGCAGGTATCCAGCTACTAGAATGTAGGCTAAAGGGATATTTAGCACTATCCTGGCAATAGCAACGGCTGTAAAAAATCCTACCCCAATTGCTACAAAAGTAATTAAAACATTGCCTGAAATTTTTCCTCCGGTTACAAGGCCCACTTGATAGGCCAGCACTCTCAGATTAGGCTCGGCAACGGTTACTGCGGCCCCGATAAAAAAAGCATAAATTAAGACCAGGGGGAACGAACCTATTTGAGGGAGTTCTGAGCCAACTAGCTGCCCTAAAGGCAATAGTCCTACTTTTACTCCAAGCAGAAACAGGGTCAGACCAAATATTATCATTACCGCACCGATAAGAAATTGAAGCATTATTGGGGCGGGTTTCTCAAACAGGAAAAATAGCAAGGCAGCAACTAGTATTACTATGGGGAGTATTGCTTGTATAACTTCTAAAAATAAATCTTTAATGTCTTTCATTCAATCCTCCTCCAAAAGAATATTTATAACTTTTGACGTAACGATTTCGGCGACGAAGTTTTTTTATTGTGAAAACTAGCAGGTAAACAGCTACCAGTGCCAGGGTGATACGTAGCCACCAATCACCCAGGCTGAGCGGTTGAGACGGTATAGGCTGCCTGTTGATTACTTCCACGCGGCCAATCTCTTGACCGTCTAAGAGGAAAACCATGGCACCCATGCTAGTATTTGCTTGCACTGGTCGCTTATAATCTACAAGCTGCAAGTAGCCTGTGGGCGCTGTGTCCTTATTAGCTGCGGTAATAACTGCCAGGTCATTTCTTGCTAAAAGCTCAACCTTTTTGCCATTTTCCAGAGTGATGGTAGCTACAATTTCACCTTGTTTTACTAGCAAATAAGATTGGAAGGTCTGAAAACCATAGTCAAGGAGTTTTATGGCATCTGCTTCGGCCTGCTCGCTGCTGGGTTCATCCAATAGGACAGCAATGAGTGTTTGGTTTTGCCGGGTGGCGGAAACTACCAGGGTGAAGTTTGCTTCTGACGTATAACCGTTTTTTATGCCATTGGCTCCTTCATATTTCCAAAGGAGCTTGTTCTGATTAACGAGGGTGGTTTGCCAATCCTGTCCGTACCAGGGATAGGTTTTAGTAGCAACAATTTCTCGCAGGGTTTTATTTTGCATAGCTGCTCGGGCTATTATCGCCATATCGCGGGCTGTTATGTAATGTCCTGGCTCAGAAAGGCCGCTAGGGTTAACAAAATTTGAATTATTTGCTCCCAATTGCTTTGCTTTTTCATTCATTAGCTTAGCAAATCCGGCTTTAGAGCCGCCATAGTGCTCGGCTATGGCCAGGGCAGCATCGTTGCCTGAGTTAAGCAGCATACCATAAAGGAGGTCATTAAGCGTTACTGTTTCCCCCTCTACCAGGTATACGCGGGTGCCTTCCGCGCGGGGGGGATTTGCGCTAATAGTAATGCGGTCTTCTAAATGTCCCCTCTCCAGGGCAACAAGGGCGGTGAGAATTTTAGTAATGCTTGCCGGAGCTTTTTTTTTATCGGGGTTTTTAAGAAAAAGAAATTCCCCGGTTGTTAAATCTAATAATACTGCTGAGGCAGCAGTTACTTCTGGTGGGGGTTCAGCCCTGGCGGGCTTTATAGGTGTTAGCAGCATTCCCGGAATAATAGCTATAAAAATTACCGCGGCGAACAGGCGGTTTAACAGCCTGCTTAAACAGTGCTTGGACATAATTAAATAAGTACCTCTTTCGCTTTTTTAGTTAACGATAGGTTAATAAGGTATTGCTATGCTCTGATTGGATTTTATGTTACTTCCTTTATGTAGTTATTAACAGGCTGCAGGAAATTTGGTTATGGGCTTTTTAGCCCTGGTTGTTTATATCTGGCAATTAGCGGAAAAACTAGCTAAAGCTTACTTAGACAATATGACATAAAAGCTTAATCTTTGCCAGTAGGTGAAAGTTGGTTAAGAAAGCCGTCGCTGTGCGAATTATTCTTTAGCCAGGTCGGTTAAATTCGAAGCTAGGGCCAGTACTTTTTCAGCGATTTGATATAAAGACTGGGTGCTGTTAACCAATTCCTCGCTGGTTGTTGCCTGACGTCGGATAACTTTGCTTGTATCAGCAATACCGGCAGCTATTTCTTTTACTGATTCATTGATTTCCTGGATTATATGTTCGATTTTATCAGTAGAGGTGACACTATTTTCTGCCAGTTTGCGCACTTCATGGGCTACGACAGTAAAGCCACGACCATGTTCTCCGGCCCTGGAAGCTTCGATGGCGGCATTTAGACCAAGTAATTTGGTTTGGTTGGCAATCGTTTTGATGAAACGTAAAATTGTGTCAGTTTCATTTAAAGAAGCGTAGGCTTGTTCAGCAACTTGCTCCAGATGTATTCCTTGGGCTGTCATGGCTTCCGCACCTTTGCTTAGAGCAGCGCTGCTGGTTGCCAACTGTTCAATGCTTTTCTGTAACTCCTGGCCCATTGTTTCCAGTTCCTGGGCGCGTTTGGTTATCGTATTTAACATTTTCTCACGATTTTCTACCAGATTCATCATTAGTTTGGCGGCGTGAGCATCGATTAAAGTTGCCTGGGGATGTTTTATTTGGGCAATTTGTTCTGGTATTTTATCGTTACCAGTAGCTTCAATAATGACTTCCAGATCTGAATTACTGACAAGTTGGCGAAAATCATTAAAAACAGGGACCCCAAGTTTGTGGGCTAATAAGACTCCTGGGGCATCGGGGTTAGTGTCAGCTAGACCGATTACTATTACTCCATCAAGGCTGTGTATTGCTTGCAATATGGCTGCTCCTCCTTTGCCTCCACCTATTATTGCTATTCTAGTCATTCTAGCCCCTCCTATCTGGAATAATCACGTTTGCTATTTATCTATTTATCAACAAATTTTCGTCTTTAATGGCAAAATACCTTTTAATTATGGCATAATAATAAAATCTATTAAATATTTTTTACTGTGAAAGATATGTAAAAAGCCCCCTGAGGGGCTTTTTTATTCTTCCTTATTTTTCTTTGTCTCCTGGATCACCTTTTCGGCAATACTGACCGGGACTTCTTCATATTTATCAAATTCCATTTTGAAGTGGCCACGACCCTGAGTAATGGATTTAAGGTCTATTGCGTAACGATACATTTCCGCTAATGGCACCTGAGCACGGATTATCTGGTTTTTGCCCTGGGCTTCCATGCCCAATATACGCCCGCGCCGGCTGTTTAAATCACCCATAATGTCACCCATAAACTGTTCGGGAACAGTAATTTCCACATTCATGATAGGTTCTAAAAGCACTGGTTTAGCTTGCTCCAATGCCTTGCGGAAAGCCAGTGCAGCAGCAATTTTGAAAGCCATTTCTGAAGAGTCCACGGTATGGTAAGAGCCATCAGCCAGGTTTACTTTTATATTTGTTACCGGGTAGCCTGCTAAAATGCCTTCCTGCATAGCCTCGCGAATGCCTTTTTCAACTGCGGGGATATATTGACGTGGTACCGCACCGCCGAAAATAGTCTCGGTAAACTCAAATTCGTTATCCGGCAGAGGAGATATGTCTATAAAAACATGCCCATACTGGCCATGACCGCCGGTTTGTTTTTTATGCTTGCCTTCAACACGGTTTGCAGTGCCACGGATAGTTTCCCGGTAAGGCACTAGGGGGATGCTGGTTTCCACTTCAACGCCAAACTTCCGTTGCAAACGTTCCATAGTAATATCTATATGTGTTTCGCCCATACCCGTTAAGATGGTTTCGCGGGTTTCATTATTTTTACTTAACCGCAAGGTCGGATCTTCTTCAAGCAAACGGGCCAGAGCGTTGCTGAGTTTATCCTCATCGCCTTTACTTTTGGGTTTGATAGCCAGCGGCAGGGTGGGTTCGGGAAATTCAATAGTTGGCAACTGTACCGGATTGGCTTTGCTACAAAGGGTATCACCGGTGGTAGTTACCTGTAGTTTGGCAACGGCGCCTATGTCTCCCGCTTTTAGCTCTGATACCGGCAATTGGTTTTTACCCTGGAGGGTAAAAATTTGGCCAATTTTTTCTTCGCTTTCCCGGTTACTGTTGTATACGACCGAATCAGATTTTAGCACACCGCTATAGACGCGAAACATGCTTAGTTTACCTACATAGGGGTCAGCCAGTGTTTTAAAAACCAGTGCTGCCAGGTTATCTTTCTCCAGGTCTGCTGCTGTCCGGTCTGCTACTTCTACCGGCGAAGGCAGATAGTCTTTAATATAATTCAACACAGGCTTAACTGCCATATTTTTTAGCGCTGATCCGCATAAGACCGGGATAACTTTACCTTCTGCAATGGCTTTTTTGAGACCGCTTTTAATCTCTTGGGCAGTAAGCTCTTCGCCTTCCAAATATTTCATTAGCAACTCGTCGTCGCCTTCAGCGGCGGCTTCGACTATAGCTTCCCGCAAAGAAGCTGCTTCATCGTTATATTCTGCCGGAATGGCAGTTTCTTTTTCGTTGCCGTTTTTATCATATGTGTAAGCTTTTTGTTCTAGAAGGTCAATAATCCCGCTAAAAGTTTCCGCAGCTCCGATCGGTAGCTGCAAGGGAACAATATTGCCGCTCAGTTTTTCACGCATGGAATCAATAACCTTATGGAAATTAGCGTTTTCTCTGTCCATTTTGTTTATGTAAACCAGCCGCGGCATCTTATTGCGCTTATCAGCTTCTTCCCAGACAATTTCAGTTTGTACTTTTACGCCATCAACTGCACTTATTACCACCAGCAAACTGTCTACAACCCTTAAGGCTGCCAGGACATCACCAAAGAAATCGCTATAACCTGGAGTATCCAGGAGATTTATCTTGTGTTTTTGCCATTCTGCGATGGCCAGGGAGGTATTAATAGAAACTTTGCGCTTAATTTCTTCAGGATGATAGTCAGTTACGGTGTTACCTTCATCAACCTTACCTAAACGTTTGGTGGCGCCAGCATTAAATAATAATGCCTCCGCCAGACTTGTTTTACCGGAGCCACCATGGGCCACAATTCCCACGTTACGGATATTATTACTGGGGTACACGTTCATTTAAATAAAGCCCTCCTCATCCTCAGCGGTTAACTGTTAGTTAATATTAGCCCTTGTTTTAAAAAAATCCTCTTTTTGACGCTGAATTAATTTGCTGACAGGGTATTTCTAATTTTCCCCACTTGTATTCCTTCTAAACATTTCCTGCTTGGCATAAGTTGAATTGTACAAGGAGGTGGGTATGTATGGGTACTATCTGGCAGGGGGCAGCTATTTTAATGCTCGCCAGCTTAATAAACAGGTTTTTAAGTTTTATCTACAGGATGATGATTATTCGCCTGATTGGACCGGAAGCTATGGGCCTTTACGAGATGGTTTTTCCCTTTTATAGCCTGGTCTTAATGATTGCTACTGCCGGGGTGCCGGTAGCTCTGGCCAAATTAACGGCAGAAAGGGCTGCCCTGCAGGCCTGGGAGAAGGTCCGCAGTATATTCCGCTTTTCCCTGTTATTTTTGTCCGCGAGCGGGTTAATGGCTGCTATTACCTTATGGGGGCTAGCCCCATATTTGACCGGTAAAGTTTTTGCTGATAGCAGGGTATATCAGACCTTTATGGTGATGTTGCTGGCTTTACCGGTAGTGTGCATCTGTTCGTGCTTTCGAGGATACTTTCAGGGGCTACAGTTAATGCGTCCGGTCGCCCTGGCCCAGGTGAGCGAACAAATAGTGCGCGTAGCTAGCGGGCTCTTTTTTGGACTTTATCTATTGCCGTACGGGGTAGCAATGGCTGCTGCCGGCCTGGCCATCGGTATGGTGATGGGGGAAGGTATTGGTTTGCTTATCAGTGTTTTGATTTTCTGGCTAACCCGTTCTCTACCAAAACCCGAAGCTGAAACAAGGAGCTCTTACTGGGCAGAGCTTAATCCCTTGGTGCGGTTATCCTTGCCGGTAATGCTGGCAAGGGTTACGGCCGGTGCCCTGATAACGCTGGAGGCACTAATTATTCCCCGCCAACTTCAGGTTGGGGGTCTGTCAGTTGCTGAAGCCACTACGGCTTATGGCCAGTTTGCGGGCATTGCTTTTACTCTGGTATACCTGCCTATGGTTATTACCGTAGCCTTGTCTATGGCAATGGTACCTGCTATTGCCGAAGCACAGGCAAAAAAAGATTTTACTTTACTGACCAAACGCTGCCATCAGGCATTAAAAGTAACTATTATAACCGGGCTGCCCTTTGCGGTTATTTTCTATTTACTGGCCGGCCCGCTATGCAGTGTTATTTTTGCTACTACGGCTGCAGCGATGGCTTTAAAAATGCTTGCGGTGGGCTGTATATTTATTTATCTCGAGCAAACCCTGGTAGGTATTCTTAATGGGCTTGGAGCAGTACGGGCAGTTCTTCTGACTACTATCGCCGGCGGTGTAGTGGACTTTCTGGGTATCTATTTTTTTACCCCTGTGTGGGGGATTGGCGGCGCTGCTATGGCAGTAAATCTGGGCTGCGCAACTACAGCACTGTTGGACCTTTTTGTATTAGTACGGCATACCCGCTTGGGGTTTAATGTACGCAGCTATATATATATGCCGGCGCTTGCTGTGGGTTGCATGGTTATGGGGGTTTCAAGCCTGTGGTTTGCCTTGCAGGTTTTGCCGGAGACCTGGCGGCTTTTATTTACTCTTTTGGGAAGCGGCTTGCTCTATTTCTTAATCCTTCTGGGAAACGGAGTGATTGCCCCCCTTCATTTTTATTTAATCATGGTTAGACCCAAAAAAAGCTAATTGTTTTTTTGAGTTCATTTTGGTAAGCGTAATCAGTTAAATCCAGATGCAGGGGGGTGAGGGAAATCATACCGCGGCTGACGGCTCCGGTGTCGGTCTCAGGATCCTGGTCAAGATCTTTCTTTTCTCCGGCCAGCCAGTAATATGCCCTTCCCCGGGGATCTTTGCGGCTGCTGACGGCATTAATGTAGCGCCGCCGTCCCAAACGTGTAATAGCCAGGCCTTTAATCTCTGACTGTGGGAGCTGAGGAATATTAAGGTTTAACAG
>JAAYGJ010000004.1 GCA_012727745.1 Clostridia bacterium
CCGTCGTGTCCATAACCGTTTATCTTTACGCCCTACATTATGGCGAATAACCGCATTGGCCGCCTCCAGGATTGGCCAGGTAGAACGGTAATTCTCCTCCAGCAAAATTACCCGGGCGTTGCTGAAGTCCTCTTCAAAAGCCAGGATGTTACCTATATCAGCACCGCGCCAGCCATAAATGCCCTGGTCCGGATCCCCGACTACGCAAAGATTTTCCCCTTTGTCAGCCAGTAAATGTACCAGCAGATACTGGGCATGGTTGGTATCCTGGTACTCGTCCACCAGGATATGCTGCCAGCGCTGCCGGTAATAGCGCAAGATTAAAGGATGGTTGCGCAATAAAAGTACTGTCTGCATAATCAGATCGTCAAAGTCCATCGCATTGGCAGACAAGAGCTTTTCCTGGTAGCGTTTATAAATCCTTCCCTGCTGCTGCTCTTTTACCGTTGCCGCCGCCTCAAGAAAGCGTTCCGGGGTCTGCAGGGCGTTTTTGGCATTGCTGATAACATGAGCCAGCAGGCGAGGCGGGAACTTCTTGTCATCCAGGTTCAGTTCCTTCAGAACCTCGCGAATAACTACCTGCTGGTCATCGGCATCATAGATGACAAAATTGGGACGGTAACCTATGTGCTGGGCATCGCGCCGTAAAACCCGGACACAGGCGGCATGGAATGTACTTACCCAGACCTTGTAAGCCTCCCTGCCAATCATTTTTTCCAGGCGCTCTTTCATTTCCTGAGCCGCTTTATTGGTAAAAGTCACCGCTAGAATATTCTCCCCAGCTACACCCTCCTGGATAAGGCTGGCTACCCGGTAAGTCAGCACCCTGGTTTTACCGCTGCCGGCGCCGGCCAATACCAGTAAAGGCGTGCCCCGATGTTTGACAGCTTCCTGCTGGGGCTTATTCAGTTGACTCATAAAATCCTGCAATACTTTCACACTCCTGAACTTGTCTATTCGCCCCTGCAATTTAAAAAACCTGCAAGCCCTTATAATATCCCGTTGACGGTTTTTAAACAGGCACTGATTTCGGTAAAGTTTTCTTGCTGTTAAGGTAGCATCTGTAGCCGCTTTGCATATGCTAGATTTAGGAAGGCCGCCGCCAAAGCAGGGCGAAAACCCTGGCCTGGCTGGGGTTTTTAAATAAAGCCCCGGGTTATTTAACCCGGGGCCTTAACATTATTCTGGTACATTATAAATAATGTAGCAAGCCGGCTGCAGTAATCAAGGTTTCTGCCAGTTTTCAAGCAGCTCCTTCAGGTCCACAGGTAGTGAGGGCTCACTGCCTGTCTCTCCGATTAAACTCGCTATCAACCCGGATAGCTGTTGTTTGTTTTCCGGACTCATACCTTCTACCAGTTTATCAACTGTGCCTGCCAGGTCTCCCTGCCCTTCAGCAAAAATGCTGCTCCAGTCAATTCCAGCCTGTTCCAACAGGGTCTCGATAACTGCTGGGTCGCCGGGATTAAGCCCCATTTCTTTAAAGACCTCCACGGGTGAAATCCCGTTGGCGAGGGCTTCCATCAGGCGCCGGCGCAGGGCTTCAAGGTCTATACTCATAAAACATCACCTCGGGGCTAATTGTATCTTTATCATCCTATGCCCCACTGGTACATATATTACCTGTATATTTTACGGTATAAATATTCAGTTAGGAGCGACGTTTGACTCCACGACACCAATAATCTCCCCCTGGTCGTTTCGCACAGGCATAGAAATGGCAATTGCTACCCGGTTGGTCATCTGGGTTACATGGGGTTCGTCAAAGTAACGCTCGCCTTTGATTGCCGTCTGGAACCATGGCCGGAAAGCCCAGTTGGTAATCTTTGAAGGCGGGTTGGCATAAACGGTTCTACCGTCCTTATCCACTAAAATAAACGTTTGAATTGCCCTTGCCGGGTCCTGTAAAACGGCATCAACTACCGGCTTTATTAGATCAGGATTCATACTCTTAATCGCCGGGTTAGCCGCCAATTTTTCCAGCACGGCAAATCCTTGCTCAATAATTTGCCGACGCAACTCCTCATCCCACCCGTGCCTGGTAAAATCAGCAGCCAGCGTAGCAAACTCCCTGGCGATACTATTGTACCGGCGGGTATTTTCGTCAACCGCGTTCATAACTACCTTTTGTTCCTGCGCCGCTGCCGACACTTCTTCAATGCTAGCAGCAGTTTCCTCCGCCACAGCTGCCATGCGACTGGTAGTTTCACTGACTTCACGCACTCTTTCAAGCTGGGCCCGGGCGTGGCTGCTGATATCTTGCATAACCTCACTGGTCTTGTTAATCGCCTGCCCCACTGCAGCAAAATTATCTTCTACCTGCGCGCCACGCTGGAGATTATTCTGCACCAGTTCGACATTCTTGGCAACCTGGGCTGCTGTCTGGCTCGCTTCGACACTTATATCTGCCGCCAGAGAAGTAATGTTCTGAGCAGCCTCAGCCGACTGCTCGGCCAGCTTGCGAACCTCTTCTGCTACTACCGCAA
>JAAYGJ010000073.1 GCA_012727745.1 Clostridia bacterium
ATCTAGGGAAGGCTACTGTAAGCCAGTCCCGGGCAGGGGGTTTAGTTTTACCGGTAATCACCCTTATATTGCTAGTTTTACTTGTTGCAGCGCCGGTTTTCAATGCTGATGCCGGCGGGCCTATCTTTTTCAGTACAGAAGGTCCGGGCTCCCAGCATGCACCGCTTTTGCTTGGCCTTATAGCAGGGCTGGCAGGCGGGAGCCTGGCCCAGCGGACCCGCCTATGTTTAAGCGGGGGAATAAGGGACTTTTATTTAATTCGTGATACTTATTTACTAAAAGGGTTTGGCTTGATCTTTGTGGTGGCTCTGCTACTTAATCTCCTCTACGGGCAGTTTAATCTGGGCTTTACCGGTCAACCGATTGCGCATAACTGGCACTTATGGAACTTTTTAGGGCTATTTCTGGTAGGGTTGACAGCAGTGCTGTTAGGTGGATGCCCGCTGCGGCAGTTAATCCTCTCAGGGGAAGGCGATCTGGACGCTGGGATTACTGTACTGGGGATGATTGCCGGGGCAGCGGTAGCTCATAACTTTATGCTGGCCAGCAGCGGCGCTGGTCCGACTGTTTTCGGGCAGTATGCAGTTGTGATAGGGATACTAATTGCCCTGACAATCGGCTGGGTTTGCCGTGAAGTTTAGAAAGGGGAGGAAAAAGGATGGACATTGATGTGCGCGGGCTTAGCTGCCCAATCCCGGTAGTACGTACCAAGGCTGCTGTAGAAAAGGGTGCGACCTCCTTGGTAATTACAGGGGACACTCAGGTATCCAAGGAAAACGTGAGCAGGTACCTGCGTTCGGTGGGGTATAAGGTTGTAGAAGAAGTGTCAAAGGACGGCACCTGGACGATAAAATCAGAAAAACAAGGGGCTGCAAGCTAACTAAAGCGCTCTTTTTAACAAAAGTTCATTATAATAATTTGCCTGGCTTTACACTGCCGGGCTTTTTTATTTTTTAAAACGATTAGGCTAATTTTGCAACCCTATCTAACAATTTAGCGACAAAGATTAACATAATTGGCTGGCAAGATATTGTTATGATATAATTCATCCTGAGGTGACATGATGGAGAGCATAAGTGCTTTAACGGTTTGTTACCTGTGCGCTGCCGGTTTTTTAGCCTCATTGATCGATTCGGTGGTTGGCGGGGGAGGGCTTATTGCTATTCCTGCACTTATGCTTACTGGCCTGCCGCCAGGAATTGTCCTGGGAACGAACAAACTGGCCAGCACTATGTGTACTTTGACCAGTACCCTGTCCTTTATAAAATCAGGCAAGGTAGATTTTAAACTGGTAAGGTACCTTTTCCCCTTTTCAATCATAGGCTCATTCTTCGGGGTTTATGTTATCAGACAAATTCCGCCGGACATTTTACAGCCGCTGGTAATTGTCCTGCTTATTGCTGTTGCAATTTATACCTTAGTTAAGAAAGACTGGGGCGATGAGTCAAAGTATAAAGGAATAACCGGCAAAGGTATTTACCTGAGCATAGCAGTGGCGCTGCTATTAGGTTTTTATGACGGTTTTTTCGGTCCCGGAACAGGTTCTTTCCTGATATTTGTTTTTCTAGTAATGGGTTTTGATTTTGTCTCAGCAGCGGGTAATGCTAAAGTATTAAATTTTTCCAGCAATATAGCCGCCCTGGTCACTTTTGCTGCTACAGGCCTGGTGAACTTTCAATACGGTCTTATAATGGGGCTGGCAATGGTAGCTGGAGCACTGGTAGGAACACGCCTGGCAATCAAAAAAGGCGCTGCCTATGTCCGGCCACTTTTTATTTCTGTAACGGTTATTTTAGTAGGCAAACAAATATGGGATTATTTTAGCTAAACCTAATATATACAGGTTTTTGACTTCAGGAGGAGTGAAAAAATATATACAGGCAGCCTAAACGGCTGCTTTTTTAGCTCCCTCAAAAGCTAATCATTTAATAAAGTAGTTTATTCTGATATAGTTAAGACAAGGATAATAGCAAAGGACAGCAGATGAAATTGTCGCAAAGAATTTCTATTTCTTTTGGTAGCAACCTTCAGGAAGCTCGTTTTATTGAGCGGCCCAATCGATTTATTATCCGCTGCCAGTTGCAAGAAAATGCAAATAAATCTGGGGGTACCGCTCAGGGCGAGGTGGTGGAAGCCCACCTGCCTGACCCGGGCCGCCTGAAGGAACTCCTGTTTCCCGAGAATAAAGTATGGTTACGTCCGGCTGCAAGCCCTCGAAGAAAAACTGCCTGGTCGGCTGTGCTTTGTGAGGTTCCCGGAGGGAATAACCTCGTCTCTCTTGATTCCACTTTACCAAATCGCCTTATCGCCAGGGCGCTTAGAGCGAGTGCTATGCAGGAGTTTGCAGGTTGGTCTCTGGTAAGGCCTGAGTTCCAGATGGGGAGCTCGCGGTGGGACTTTTTACTGACAGGTGCCGGTGGTCAGCGTCTGGTGCTTGAGGTAAAAAGTGTAACGCTGGTTAAAGACGGTGTCGGTCTGTTTCCCGATGCTGTCACTCGCCGTGGAGCCAAGCATGTCCGTAAGCTAGCGGAAATAGCACGGTGTCAAGATTGGCAAACGGCTATCCTTTTTGTGGTACAGCGAGAGGACGTGCAACTTATCAGAGCAGCCGAAAAAATCGACCCTGATTTTGCCGCTGCTTTGCTTGAAGCCAGGACTGCTGGTGTTAAGGTCTTCGGGCGCAAATGCCAGCTTACTATTCAGGAAGCTGTTCTGGCCGAGCGAGTGGCAGTGGAATAATCTGGTGCCAAGCCTTAAATCAGAGATTTGTTAGCTTAAAGGGCGGCTGGCAGGATTTTAGCCGTGGGTGGAGAAATCCCGCTATATTCGCTATGTCCTTAAATACATAAACCTTTAAGAAGAATAACTTGAGAGTGGATGGTAGTTGATGCAGGCACGTTTTAAAGTATGGTTACAGGGTGAAAAACCGTTATTTGGTGACGGTATGGCTAAACTGCTAGAAGCTATTGATGAGCTGGGTTCAATCAACCAGGCTGCCGCCAGGCTGAAAATGTCTTACCGGCAGGCCTGGGGCCGCATTAAAGAAAGCGAGGAACGTTTGGGAGTCAAACTACTGGATACCAAAGTAGGAGGTGAGAGCGGAGGAGGAGCGCGACTGACAGGAGAAGCACGAGTTTTGTTGCAAAAATACTGCCTTTTACGGCAAAAAGTTGAGGAAGCAGTGCATGAAGCTTTTCGGCAGGTGTTTGGCGAGCAAAAATAATTTTTCCCAGGTGTGCTATACCGCGATGGTTAACGAATAATTTAAGCCAGGCATTATGCTTGGATGAACATATCGCAATGACGGTCGGGGAGAAAAAGGCTAGGCTGCGCCACCACAGGTTGAAAAAAGGGAAGAACGTTTTATTATTAGATGCTAATATTATTGACATTGGAATGTGAGTTATGTAGACTAGTTTTGTTGTGCGGAGGATTTCAGTTGAGGTGAGCAGCTGGTGGCGGTAAGGGCAAAAGTAATGAGCGGTACTGCTGAAAAAGGCAATAAGGAACCTCTCTCCCTGTGGAGCCGGGATTTCATTCTTATCTGTATTCATAACATAATCGTTTTTGTTTGCTATCAGATGTTAATATCGACTGTACCAATTTATGTAAATGAACTGGGCGGGAGCGACGCTGTTGTAGGACTGGCGACCGCTTGCTTTATGGTTGCCGCGCTACTTATGCGGCCCTGGGTCGGGCGGGGGCTTGATCTTTACGGCCGGACAGGCATATGGTTTACAGGGGCGGTTATCTTTGCCCTGCTGGGCATGGTGTATAACTGGGCGGTTACTATTCCGTTGTTAATGGTATGCCGTGCTGTTCATGGAGCATCCTGGAGTGTGGTGACCACTGCTTCAGCTACGGCTGCCACAGATTTAATCCCACCGGCGCGGCGGGGAGAGGGGATGGGTTTCTTTGGCCTTGGTAACAACGTGGGGATGGCAATCGGGCCGGCTCTGGGGTTTGTTATCATTGCTGCTTCTGGCTTCGGGGCTCTTTTCTGGAGCTCTGCCGCCTTATCGCTTTTGGCACTGCTGCTGATTTTCGCCATCCGTTTGCCTTGCATTAACGAAGACCATAGCGGGGCTGCCCCGGCTTTTTGGGAACCTACTGCCCTTAAGCCGTCTTTGCTGATGTTTTTTGCCGCCTTTATTTATAGCGGGGTACTTACCTTTATTGCCCTGTACAGTGCAGAACTGGGCCTCAGCGATCCCTGGTATTTTTTTACGGTTTACGCGGTAACCATTATCTTAATCCGCCCTTTAGCAGGGTTTCTTTTTGACCGTTGCGGGCAACAGGCAGTAATTGCACCTGGATTCTTATTATTAGGCACGGGTATGATAATTCTCAGCTGTGCTACCGGCTTGACCAGCTTTTTGCTGGCTGCAATATTAACCGGGATGGGGTTTGGCACCCTTCATCCTTCGCTCCAGGCACTGGCGGTAGCTGTATGTGCACCGAACCGCCGCGGGGCAGCCCAGGCTACTTTTGCTGTCGCTTTTGACATCGGCATGGGTGGCGGGGCGTTAGCCTTGGGCTTAGTAGCCCGGTTTGGCGGCTATAGTGGTGCTTACTTAGTCTCAGGTGTTATTGCACTCATTGGGCTGTTTGTCTACCGTCTTATCGGGCTTAAGGTTGAGGTTAACAATAGAGGGAACCAGGCAAGCAAGTAAACAGGGATAGATTTTCAGCAGTATTACAGTTATGCTAATTAGTATAAAGTAGAAGGAGAAATAGTTCGGCTGCAGGCAAACTGCAGCCAGCTGTTGACAGTTAGCGGTCTGTTTGGTATTATAAGGTCGGAAAAGCAATAATAATTGATAATTTGTATAATGATGGCGTGTATAATTGTGGGAATAGGGCTCACAAGTTTCTACGGGGCAACCGTAAATTGCCCTGCTACAGCCTGAAAGTGTACCTCAGGGTTCCGCGCGGTACTGCCGCGGCCAGGTCCGAGTGGTACAGGCACATTTGTGCTACACCGGAGGGACAAAAACCCAGGCGGGTAGGTTTCAGTATGCAGTACCTACCACAGCCTGGCTTTTATTTTGCCGGATAAATTTTGCCGCAGCTATTAATGCTAAGTAAAGAAAAGATAAGGGGGCTGTTAGATGGCACAGGTGGATGTTGGTATTGTAATGGGTAGCGATTCCGATTTAGCGGTAATGTCCCAGGCGGCAGCTATACTGGACCGTTTTCAGGTTACATATGAAGTAAAAATCCTTTCTGCTCACCGCTCGCCTGACGCAACCCTGGATTATGCCAAAAAAGCAGCCGGGCGAGGTCTCAAGGTTTTGATTGCCGGGGCCGGTGGGGCGGCCCACCTGGCCGGGGTGATAGCAGCAGTTACACCATTACCGGTTATCGGGGTGCCGATCCGTACCGATGCCCTGGGAGGGGTGGATTCCCTCTACGCTATGGTGCAGATGCCCCGAGGCATACCGGTAGCTACGGTAGCTATTGACGGGGCTGTCAATGCCGCTATTCTTGCTGCGGAGATAATTGGCAGCAATGATCCCGTTCTCCAGGAGAAGCTAATGGCATACAAAGAAGAGCTGGCCCGGGAAGTTATGACCAAAGATCGAAAACTGGCGCAACTGGGTATTGTGGCTTATTTGAGGGAGGGCAAGAAGTGATCGAACGCTACACCTTGCCCGCCATGGGAAGGATCTGGGAGGAAGAATATAAGTATCGTACCTGGCTGGCGATTGAGATTTACACCTGCGAGGCTATGACTAAACTGGGGCAGGTGCCTGAGGCTGCTCTGGCTGAGATCAAAGCTCGGGCTGATTTTGATATCCAGCGCATTAAAGAAATCGAGGCAGTCACCAACCATGACGTGATTGCCTTCCTGACGTCGGTAGCTGAAAAGGTGGGCGATGCCTCCAAATATATCCATATGGGCTTGACTTCATCCGACATCCTGGATACAGCCCTGGCAGTGCAGATGCGCGACGCTGCCGGACTGTTGTTGCAGCGCCTGCAACAACTGCGGGCCGAACTGGTCAAAAAAGCCCGGGAGCACAAGTATACGCTGATGATGGGACGTACCCACGGTGTCCATGCCGAGCCGACAACTTTTGGCCTAAAAATCGCCCTGTGGGTGATGGAAATTGATCGCAACATAATCAGGCTGGAGCAGGCACGGGAAATGATAAGTGTGGGCAAGATTTCCGGAGCGGTAGGCACTTTTGCCAACATTGACCCCCGGGTGGAGGAATATGTCTGTCAGCGTCTGGGTTTAAAGCCGGCCCTGATCTCGACCCAGGTACTCCAGCGTGACCGCCATGCCCACTACCTGACGACCCTGGCTATAATTGGTGCTTCTCTGGACAAGATGGCTACAGAAATTCGCAACCTCCAGCGTACTGATATCTTGGAAGTTGAAGAACCTTTCAAAAAGGGACAAAAGGGTTCTTCCGCCATGCCCCATAAACGCAACCCAATCATGTCGGAGAGGGTGGCTGGCCTGGCCCGGGTACTGCGAGGCAATGCCCTGGCGGCTCTGGAGAATGTAGCACTCTGGCACGAACGGGACATTACCCATTCATCCGTGGAACGGGTGATTATTCCCGACAGTACTATCTTGCTGGACTATATGCTGGCCAAATTTACCGATATTATTGCCGGGCTGAATGTTTACCCCGAGAATATGCGCCGTAACCTGGAGACCACTCACGGCCTGATTTTCTCTCAGCGTGTACTGCTGGCGCTGGTCAATAAAGGGGTCTTAAGGGAAACGGCTTACGCCTGGGTACAGCGTAATGCCCTACAGGCCTGGCGAGAGCATATGCCTTTGCAGGAACTGCTGCTGGCTGATCCCGATATCAAAGAATACCTGAAGCGGGAAGAAATTGAGGATCTGTTTGATTATAACTACCACCTGCGCCAGGTAGATTACATCTTCCGCCGCGCCGGGCTGGAATAAACAATGGGGGCTATATTAATGACTGCCAGGGGGGAACTTTTATTATGAGGTAAAGCCAAAAGGGTTTACTGTACTGTTGAACAGGACTGCTATCTGATAGAATTCAAGGACGATGCTACCGCTTTTAGCGGACTGAAAAAGGGAACTGTAAATCGTTTATTGCGGAGGAATTAACATGTTGCTAGCTAAAATATACGTGACTTTTAAAGAGGGTGTCCCGGACCCCCAGGGCGAAACGATGGGCCAGAGCTTACTGGCCATGGGTTACCAGGGGGTATTATCGGTCCGGACCGGTAAGTATCTAGAAATTAAGCTGGCTACAGCGGATAAAGATGCTGCCTCCCGTGAGGTTGAGGAAATGTGTCGCCGCCTGCTGGCCAACTCGGTTATCGAGCAGTATCGTTACACCCTGGAAGAATGCTGCTAACGCTGTGTTGTCTTAGCAGCTCATATCCCACCTCTTACATCCCACATTACGGAGGCGTAGCCATGAAATTTGGCGTTATAGTGTTTCCCGGTTCCAACGGTGAACAGGACGTTTATCATGCTCTGGATGAAGTTTTACGCCAGCCGGTAGACTATCTCTGGCACGGCGATACTGACGTGTCCGGCTATGATTGCCTGGTATTGCCTGGTGGTTTTTCTTACGGTAATTATCTCAGGGCCGGTGCTATTGCCCGTTTTGCCCCCATAATGTCGGCAGTGATTGATTTTGCCAGAGCTGGCGGGCTGGTACTGGGCATCTGTAACGGCTTTCAAATCCTGCTGGAAGCGGGCCTTTTGCCCGGGGCTATGTTGCGCAATGATTGCCTGCAGTTTCGCTGCCAATGGACTCATTTACGGGTCGAAAATACAGCTACTCCTTTTAGCAACCGTTTCCGGCAGGGGCAGGTAATCCGCGTACCCATTGCCCATGGTGAGGGCAATTACTATGTCGATGCGGCCACTTTAGCTGAACTGGAAGCAAACCGCCAGGTGGTCTTTCGCTACTGTGACCCGTCCGGCAAGGTGACTACAGCAGCCAACCCCAACGGTTCAGTGGCCAATATTGCCGGCATTATTAACCGGGAAGGTAACATCCTGGGGATGATGCCTCGCCCGGAACGCTGTGTTGAAGAGCTGCTGGGCGGCAGTGACGGACGCGAAATGCTGGCGTCGGTTGTTGACTGGTGGCAAAGGGGGAATAGTAATGGAGCCTAAGGTATACCGGCAAATGGGCCTTACAGATTATGAGTATGGACGGATCAAAGAAATCTTAGGTCGAGAGCCCAATTACGTGGAAACGGGCATGTTTGCCGTTATGTGGTCGGAACACTGCGGTTATAAGAACTCGCGCCCGGTTTTGAAGCTGTTTCCTACCGAAGCCCCCTGGGTGCTCCAGGGACCGGGAGAAAATGCCGGGGTGGTCGATATTGGCGACGGCCAGGCAGTAGTTTTTAAGATTGAGAGCCACAATCATCCTTCGGCTATTGAGCCTTTCCAAGGGGCGGCTACCGGGGTAGGGGGGATTGTGCGCGATATTTTTACCATGGGCGCTCGCCCTATTGCTGTTCTGAACTCTTTGCGCTTAGGCCCCTTGGAAAACCCCCGCAACCGTTATCTGATGGCCGGAGCGGTGGGAGGGATTTCCTTTTACAGCAATTGCTTGGGCTTGCCGACAGTGGCGGGAGAAGTATATTTTGAGCCTACCTACAGCGGCAACCCCCTGGTCAACGCTATGGCAGTAGGGCTTATCGAACACAAAGATATTCTCCGCGCTAAGGCCAGCGGTATAGGTAATGATGTCATGTATATCGGTGCCCGTACCGGGCGGGACGGTATTCACGGAGCTACTTTTGCTTCAGAAGAATTGAGCATGACCATGGAGGCACAGCAGCCTGCGGTGCCGGTAGGCGACCCCTTTCGGGAAAAACTGCTGCTCGAGGCTTGCCTGGAAATCATCAAAGAAGACCTGATTATAGGTATGCAGGATATGGGTGCGGCGGGCCTGACCAGTTCTTCCTGTGAGATGGCTGCCCGGGCCGTTACGGGCATGGAGCTAAATTTAGACCTTGTGCCGCGGCGGGAGGAAGGCATGACTCCCTATGAAATAATGCTTTCTGAATCCCAGGAGCGGATGCTATTAGTAGCCAAAGAAGGCGCTCGGGAACGTATTGAGGCCATTTGCCGCCGCTGGGGCCTGGAAGCGGTAGTTATCGGCCGGGTGACGTCCGACGGCATTATGAGGATTAAGGAAAAAGGCCGGGTGGTGGCTGCAGTGCCGGCCAAAGCTTTAACCGACCAGTGCCCGGTTTACGAAAGGGAACGGCGGCGGCCTTCCTACCTGGACAGGGTGCAAAATACGGACTTGAGCAGTTTGCCGGAACCGGAGGACTACGGGGCTGCTTTATTAAAGCTAATTGCTACTCCTAACCTGGCCAGCAAGGAATGGATCTACCGCCAGTGTGACTATATGGCACGGACCGATACGGTAGCCGGGCCCGGCGGCGATGCCGCGGTTTTAAGGATTAAAGGTACCGGCAAGGGGCTGGCCCTGACGGTTGACGGCAATGGCCGCTATTGCTACCTGGACCCGGAACGGGGCGGGGCTATAGCTGTGGCGGAAGCGGCGCGTAACCTTTCCTGTGTTGGCGCCCGTCCTCTGGCTATTACCAACTGTTTAAACTTTGGCAACCCGGAAAAACCGGAGGTAGCCTGGCAATTCTACCAGGCAGTAGTAGGCATGAGCCGGGCCTGCGAAGCCTTGCAGACCCCGGTTACCGGCGGCAATGTCAGCTTTTATAATGAAACGGAAGGCGAAGCTATCTATCCAACTCCGATTGTGGGTATGGTAGGCTTGCTTGCTGATATTAAACATGCCTGTGGGTCCGGCTTTAGCCGGGAAAACGATGAAATAATCCTTCTGGGAGAGACACACGCGGAAATAGGCGGTAGCGAGTACTTGGCTGTGATCCATAGCCTAGTGGCGGGAGAGCCGCCGCAGCTCGACCTGGAACGGGAAAAAGCGGTCCAGGAACTGGTGCGGGAAGCCATTGCGGCGGGGCTGGTAAGGGCTGCCCATGACTGCGCCGAGGGCGGCCTGGCCATTGCCCTGGCAGAAAGTGTGATAAATGGCGGGCTGGGCGCCCGGATCGAGTTGGAAAGTAGCCTCAGGCCCGATTACCTCTTGTTCAGCGAAAGCCAGTCGCGGGTATTGCTGGCTGTAGCACCGGCTTGCCGGGACAGGGTCCTAGCTTTGGCCCGGCAGAAAGGTATTCCGGCTACTGTTATCGGTCTTTGCGGCGGTTCTGCATTGGAGGTTTCCCTTAACGGTAGGGTCTTGTTTAATCTTAGTCTTGGGGAGTTGGAACAAACGTGGCGGGAAAGTATACCTGCTTTGATGGCCGGATAAATAGGGGCCGGGTTTCTGTTGAGCGCTCGTGCTGGCATGAAGAGTGCGGTGTTTTTGGTATTTTTGCCCCGGGACAGGATGTGGCCCGCTTGACCTACTATGGCCTTTATGCCCTGCAGCATCGGGGCCAGGAAAGTGCCGGCATCGCCGTTTCCAACGGGCAGCATATTTCTGTCCATAAAGGAATGGGCCTGGTGGTCGAGGTTTTTAACTATGACAACCTCCAGACCCTGGTTGGAGACCTGGCAATCGGCCATGTGCGCTATTCAACTTCAGAAGATAGCTCTTTAGTTAATGCCCAGCCACTGGTTTTCCGATACCTGCGGGGCATGGTAGCCATTGCCCATAACGGCAACCTGACCAATGCCAACAAGCTAAGGCGTCAGCTGGGGGCCAGCGGGTCAGTTTTTCAATCTTCTACTGATAGCGAAGTAATTGTTAACCTGATTGCCCGTTACAGCCAGGAACCTATCGAGCTAGCCTTGCGCCGCTGCCAGGAGGAACTGCAGGGGGCTTATTCGCTGGTAATCATGACCGAAGATAAACTTATCGGTGTCCGTGACCCTTACGGGGTACGTCCCCTGTGCCTGGGTAGGATGGGCGAGGCCTGGGTGCTGGCTTCCGAATCTTGTGCCCTGGATACCCTGGAGGCAGAGTTTGTCCGCGATGTGGAGCCGGGAGAAATTGTGGTTATTGACAGTAAAGGAGTGACTTCCCTGCAGGGACACCAGGCAGCGCATCGGGCCCATTGCATTTTTGAGTATGTTTATTTTGCCCGCCCGGACAGCACCATAGACGGCGAAACGGTAAACATGGTGCGACGGGAACTGGGCCGCAACCTGGCCCGGGAATATCGCTATAAAGGGGATGTGGTTATTCCGGTGCCAGATTCGGGTATTGCGGCAGCAGCCGGTTATGCGGAGGTTGCCGGGCTGCCTTTTGAAGAGGGACTGATGAAGAACCGTTATGTAGGCCGGACATTCATCCAGCCGACCCAGGAGATGCGTAACCTGGGCGTGCGGTTGAAGCTTAACCCAATCAAGCAGATCCTTAAGGGTAAAAAGGTAATAATAATTGATGATTCTATTGTCAGGGGTACTACCAGTCGGCGCATTGTGGGGATGCTGCGCCAGGTAGGAGTGGAAGAAATTCACCTCCTGGTAGCTTCACCGCCGATCCTTCATCCCTGTTATTACGGCATTGATACCAGCGCCCGGGGTGAGCTGATTGCGGCTCAGTATAGCCTGGAAGATATTCGCAAGCATGTTGACGCAGATAGCCTGCACTATTTGAGCCTGGAAGGGCTTTTCAGCTCGGTGAAAGGGGAGGCGGAGAATTTCTGCGCGGCCTGCTTCACTGGCCACTACCCGATTCCTATCCCCGATCCGGAAGAAGCGACCAAATATAGTTTGGCTTAGCTGTTACTGTAACAGTAGTAGTGTGGCGGGACACTGGGCTGTGGAGCTACAAGCTGAAACTGGCATAGCCAGTTTTTACAAGCCTCCCACCTTTCACATCTCTTTTTTAAGATGGGGGTTGTTATGGTGACCAAGAAAGGTTTGACCTACGCTGAGGCCGGGGTGGATATTGCTGCCGGCAACCGGGCAGTAGAGTTAATGAAAGAGCATGTGCAAAGCACCATGCGGCCCGGGGTCTTGGGAAGTCTAGGTGGCTTTGGCGGTCTTTTTGCCCTGGAGCCGGGGCGTTATCGGACCCCGGTCCTGGTAGCCGGCACTGACGGGGTGGGCACCAAGTTAAAACTGGCCTTCCAGACCGGGCGGCATGATACGATCGGCATCGATGCGGTGGCAATGTGTGTCAATGACATCCTGGTCCAGGGGGCCGAGCCGCTTTTTTTTCTGGACTACCTGGCGGTAGGAAAAATGCTGCCGGAACAGGTGACGACAATCGTTGCGGGTGTGGCTGCCGGCTGCCGCCAGGCAGGCTGCGCCCTCATTGGCGGCGAGACAGCGGAAATGCCTGGCTTTTACCTGCCAGGCGAATACGACCTGGCTGGCTTTGCCGTGGGGGTAGTAGTGCGGCAGCAGCTTATTGACGGCAGCGCTGTGCGCCCGGGGCAGGCAGTTATCGGTCTGGCTTCCAGCGGCCTTCATTCCAACGGCTATTCCCTGGCCCGCCGGGTGCTGCTTGAGGAAGCCGGCTACAGGCTGGAGCAGCACGTACCCCAACTGGGGCGAACCTTGGGAGAAGAATTGCTTACCCCGACGCGGATTTATGTGGCTGCTTTGCTGCCGTTAATTAATAAAGGTTTATTAAAAGGGTTAATCCATATTACCGGCGGGGGTTTGGTTGAAAACCCGCCGCGCATCTTACCGCCGGGTTGCGCTATGAGGCTGCAAAGGGAGAGCTGGTCGTTGCCTGCTATTTTTCAGCTTATCCAGGCTGCCGGCAGGGTAGCGGAAAAAGAAATGTACCGCACCTTTAATATGGGGCTGGGGATGCTGCTAATAGTAGAGGCCGGGGATGTGGACCTGGTACTACAACATTTACAAAACAGCGGGGAGAAAGCCTACATAGTCGGGGAGATAACTGCAGGTAACGGTGAGGTGGAATTTGTCCCCGCACTGGCAGGTTAGAAGTTCCGCAAGCTGCCTCCCTGCCGCTATATTAGGAGGACTTCAGTAACGGGCGGAACTAACCTTTTTCAAATGGAGGTATATTAATGGCAACGGAACTGCTACCGATAGGCATACTGGTTTCCGGCCGGGGCAGCAATATGCTGGCCATTGCCGATGCCATTGCGGCCGGGCAGGTGCCGGCCTGCATCAAAGTGGTCATCAGCGATCGCCCCGGAGCCCCGGCACTGGCGGCGGCCCGGCAGCGGGGTATAGAGGTTATGACACTTTCACGGAAACAATACCCGTCACGGGCAGCTTTTGAAACGGCTCTGGCAGCCGCCCTTAAAGACAAAGGGGTTGAACTGGTGGTCCTGGCAGGCTTCATGCGCCTCTTAAGCCAGACTTTTTTGGACCAATTCCCCCAGAGAGTGATCAACATTCATCCGGCTCTGTTGCCAGCATTTCCGGGCCTTGACGCTCAGCGCCAGGCCTGGGAGTACGGGGTCAAATTTTCGGGCTGTAGTGTTCATTTTGTAGACGAAGGTGTCGATACCGGACCTATTATTGCCCAGGCAGTGGTGCCTGTCCTGGACACGGATATACCGGAGACCCTGGCCGAACGTATACTGGCAGAGGAGCACCGCCTGTACCCTCAGGTGATTAAATGGCTGGCCGAAGGCCGGGTCGAGGTGCGGGGGCGCCGGGTGTTTATCAGAGCTTAGGAGGTAGATTTTATGGCAAGAAGAGCATTGCTCAGCGTATCTGATAAAACCGGGTTGGTGGAGCTGGCCCGGGGGCTTAAAAGTATGGGCTGGGACCTCATTTCCAGCGGCGGCACGGCCCGCGTCCTTATTGAGGCCGGTTTAGAAGTCACGGAAGTGGCCACTGTTACCGGCTTTCCGGAGATGCTTGACGGGCGGGTAAAGACTTTACACCCCAAAATCCACGGCGGTTTACTCGCCAGGAGGACGCCGGAACACCTGCAGCAGCTTAAAGAACACGGCATCCAGCCCATTGATTTGGTGGTTGTTAATCTCTATCCCTTCCGGGAAACTATCGCCCGCCCTGGTGTTACCGAGGCAGAGGCGATAGAAAATATTGATATCGGCGGACCGTCGATGGTGCGTTCGGCTGCTAAAAACTACGAAGCTGTGGCGGTAGTAGTTGACC
>JAAYGJ010000074.1 GCA_012727745.1 Clostridia bacterium
AGCCACTACCCCGTAGGTAATAAACACGCCGATAAGGCCACCCAGCCAGAGGTACCAGGGGGCATGCCAAATCTTGCCCAGTGACCCTTCGCTAAGAGGAAAAAAGAGTAAAAATATTATTACCAGGGCGGCACTGAAGTGGACAACCAGCGCCGCCTGTAACAGACCAATAATTTTGCCCAGCGCTGAATTAACAGCTCCCTGTACAGCCATCGCTATGCCGGAGACCAGCGCAATTAACAATGCTAGCCACATTGCTATGCCTCACTCTTTAAGTTTTTATTGTTAATGTACCCAACCCCCTTGGGTCTAATCTCAGGTATTTTTTTCTAAAAAGTGAGGCACAAGTATTAGCGTGACCGGTACATACTAAAATAAGCTAGTAGAATCTTTAAACTTTATTGGGGGGATTTTTTTGCGCTATCGACCCTCGGGGTTCTCGCTGGGCTTTTATCTTTTTCTTTTGTTTTTGCTTTTGGCAGCACCGCTACCAGCCCTGGCGCAAACCGGCAACAAACCCGATGTAGAAGCCGAAAACATAGAAAGTCAAGCCCTTAAAGAGGTGGAAATCGGTGAACTGCAATTGCGCCTGGCTCAACTGGGCTACTACATCGGCCCTATTAACGGCCAATATAGCCCTTCTACTGCCAGGGCCGTCAGTAATTTTCAGCAGGCTAATGGCTTGAGCTCCTCAGAAAAGGTAAGTGCAGCCACCTGGTTTGCGCTGGCCCGCAGGTTAAAACTGGCTTCTTACGACGAAAGCTCATTGCCGCCGGTTGGTAAAAACCTTAAGGTGATAATAGATACGGAACTTCTGATACTTACCGTTATGATCGACGGCAAAGTCTTTAACCAGTACCCGATTGCCATTGGCAAATACACCAGCCCTTCTCCCGTAGGTGAATGGAAAATTGCCAACAAAGGCTATGTGGCAAGCAGCAGCGCCTTCGGTACCCGCTGGATGGGGCTTAACGTGCCCTGGGGCAGCTATGGTATTCATGGAACCAACCGGCCCTGGTCCATTGGCTGGCCTGCTTCAGCGGGCTGCTTTCGCATGTATAACGAGGATGTTGAATTAATCTATGACTGGCTGCCCATTGGCACCCCGGTAGTAGTTAAAGGACCGTTCACCTTGCCCACCGGGCCTTTGCAACCAGGTTGCGGCGCACCGGAAGTCATCCCGCTGCAGGTCAGGTTGCGGGAGAAAGGCTTTTATGTTTTTGGACCGGCTGACGGTGACTACGGCCGGATGACCGAACTGGCGGTAAGGCAGTTCCAGATCTACCACGGCCTGGAGCCAACCGGGGTGGCTGACGCTACTACTTTGCGCCTGCTTAATTTTGATATCCCTGATTATCCCTGATTCCGGCCAATACCAATCTTGATAATGCTGCTTATAGCCCGGCGGGCTCTAGCTGCCAGAAGGGTTATTTCTTCGGGGGTGGCATTATCAATATGTACCCCGGCTATTACTGCCACCGGGCAATTGAAAGCCGCCGCCAGTTGAGTTGCTGCCGGCCGGGCCAGCTCATCATCTTTATGGTTTAATACTGTTAATACAGACGTGGTTGCACTGCGACCCTGCCCTGTTAAACTTGAACGGGGTAAAGCCAGTGCAACTGACCCCACGTGGGGTTCCGTACCGCCCAGCAGATGGACGATCAACCCGTCCCCGGTATTAAAAGCCCGGCAGTAAAGCCGGTAGCGCCCTTTGCCGCTCGTATAGCTAATCCTTTTAAACATGTAACTCCCCCCTTTCAGCCTGAGCCAGCAACATCCCCCAGAGCAGGTCAGCTTCACTGACAATAAAGCTGCTGGCCGCCAGTTCCTCAAGAATTACAGCCAGTATCATCACCCCGGCCCCAATAATATCCGCCCTCTCCGGCTGGAGGCCGGGTATTTTCTTCTTTTCCGCCAGAGGCAGGGGCGCCAAATGCCGTTCCCAAGCTATTACCCGGGAAAAAGTCAAGCGGCTGCCGTGCACCAGGTCGGGATTATAAACTCTAAGACCCAGTTCCATAGCCGCCAAAGTAGTGACCGTTCCCCCGGTAGTTATTATCAGATCAGGGGAAGCCCGACGCCCCCCGGCCAAGGTGGGAGCCAGGATGCGTCTTACAGCCGTCCTGGATAATCCCCCTTCCATCACCCGCACAGCCCCAACCGGGCTGCTGCTAAAACAAATTCCTTCCCTGCCCTGCCAGCTTATTTCGGTACTGCCGCCGCCAATATCAATAACTAAAGGAGCCGTAAAAGGCTGCTTCAACCCTGCCAGAGCACCCCG
>JAAYGJ010000075.1 GCA_012727745.1 Clostridia bacterium
AGCCAACCTCTCAGCGCAGCAGCTATCGTCGCTTTGAGTCAGAAATTGGATGAACACATTGTTAAAGAAATGAGGCGGTTATCAAAGTATACCCGCCGCAAAGAAAAAAACAATGAAGTTACGTTTAAGTTGCGGGAAGGATAATCGTAAAGCAAGGTGCATACGCAAAGATTATCGTGGCCTGTGCGGTCGGATTGGATATACATTTTATTTGACAGAAGTTTTTTTCTTTGGTATTATGCTCACAAGATTTTTAGGGGGTCTGGTCCTAGAATAAACTGTGAGGTGTTATGGCTTGGATGCGTTGCTGGCTCTCTGGCAAACCTTTAATAGTTTTATCCCTTTTTCCGAAGAAATACTTCTTACATGGTTGATAAAAATAAGCGTAGCAATTGTTATTTTCTTTGTGATTTTCTTGCTCAGGAATTTTTTCACCCGTTATATTTTTGCCTTACTGGTGAAAATAACCAGAGAAACAAAAACTGAATTAGATAACTACTTGGTTATGGCATTCGAACGGCCCTTCAGGCTGTTTTTTATTGCTCTGGGTATTTATTTAGCTTTGATGTACCTCCCTCTCAGTTTGGAAGCAAACTTGCTGATCACTAGAGTTTTTCGTTCTGTTCTAGTAATCCTGGTAGCTCTCGGCCTTTATGATCTTGTAGGTAACTATAAAATATTTTCCAAGGAAGTAGCGGACCGTACAATCAAAATCGATGAGATCCTTATTCCCTTTTTATCAAAAGTTCTTAAATTTATTGTTGTAGTACTGGCCTTGAGCGTCATCCTCCAGGAATGGGAGTACGACATTAATGGTTTTATAGCAGGGTTAGGCCTAGGTGGTCTGGCCTTTGCCCTGGCTGCCCAACAGACCCTTGCAAATTTATTTGGCGGTATTGTGATTATTACCGATAAACCTTTTTCCCTCGGCGACTGGATTTTAACCCCCAGCGTCGAAGGTATAGTGGAAGATATAAACTTTCGCAGCACCAAAGTTCGTACATTTGCCCAGGCCCTTGTTACCGTTCCCAATTCTACCCTGGCGAATGAACCGATCACCAACTGGACGCGGATGGGTAAAAGACAGATTACTTTTAACCTGAAGGTTACCTATAGTACTCCCAGGGAAAAGTTGATAAAATGTGTTGCTGAAATTAAAAATATGTTGCGTAATCATGACGGTATTCACCAGGAAACCATTTTTGTTAATTTCGACTCCTTTGGCGACAGCAGCTTTAACATATTCCTCTATTTCTTTACCAAAACAACCAACTGGGGAGAATTCCTCCAGGTCAAAGAAGATGTGAACCTGAAAATAATGGCCATCCTGGAAAACGAAGGAGTAGAGATAGCTTTACCCAGTACCAGTGTTTATTTTAAAGACGGTCTAACGACTCCAGAGAATAATTAAGCCAGTGCCGGATAGCCGCACTGGCTTAAACTATAACCTTCTCCATAATCTCCATAATTATGATATAGCGAAAAAACAGTGTTATTGCGGGCCAATTGTCTGATAGGCTTCATCAACTACTATCACCAGGTCAAAGGGCAGTTTAAAGCCTATTTTTTTAGCAACTTCAGCATTCATGGTTATCATCGGAGCACTTTGAAAAGATTGTTCCAGGTCGCGGGGTTTAGCGCCAAGCAAACATTTGCTGATAGTATCAGCGCCAAATCGGCCTACGTTTACCTCGTCCATTACTGAAACAGTCAACAGTGCTCCGTATTGTACTTCAATGTTGCCTAGCTGGGAAAAGACGGGTATTTTGTGTTCGTAGAATGGCTGGAATAGTTCTGGTAATTTTTCGCTTTCCAATGAAGCTATAGTTACATAAACGGCGTCAACTTGTTCCGCCAATTTGTTGTAAGCAGCCTGGACTTCCTGGTAATAACGGGGGAATTCCTCGGGAGTCCGGGGTTCGGTAACATGATAACGTATTATTTCAAAGCCTTTCTCCTTGGCCAGGCTTTCTATTTCATTTACTGCTGAATACACCCTGGCATTATCAGAATCCTCATAGACCATCCCCAGCTTTTTAAACTCTACAATATCATAAAAAGCCCTGGTCTGGCGTACAAAGCGATGTTCATCCATATGGGCCCACACATTATCTTTACCTGAATCCTCAACAGAATCAATAATACCGGAGCGTACAGCATTGGAAGCGGCAAAAACAAAAATATTGGTGTCATGCTCCGCATTACTTAATAAAATACCCGCAGCTGCTCCCATCACCAGCATAATATCAATATCCTTTTTATTGCTGAGCCGCTCAATTATAGCTTCCTGGTCAAAATCAGGGTCGCGGAGATTGTAAAAGGCATCATCAACAAACTCGATATAAGGGCTTACTTCCCTAGTGGCCAGCCAGCTCCAGATGGTGCGGCTATCCTCAGTTTTAGCTACCTGGTCAAACCCTTCTAAATTGTCAACCCAGCCTATTTCCTCCAGGGCGTTTACAAGGGCCACCAGGGTCGTAGTATATGTAATAAAGGATTCGCTTCCACAATAACCAAACCTCCACTTACTGCCATCCGGGCTAGTCGTTGGCGCATTAACACTCGTATGACCGGTATCATCGGCCTGGGTGGCAGCAAGGTTCAGGTTGGTCATCACAAAGCAGCAAAGTAATATGCCTAGTATGGCAATAACCTTCTTCAATTTTCTTTCACTCCTACAGGACAATAATTATTGCCGCTAAAAAGATTTTTTTCAACCTTATCGGCTACCGCCCGGCAGGATAGACAATTATTGGATAAATAACAGCTCAGACATGGTTCCGCTCTGTTATCCTCAATCCTACGCAGCTTATCGAGCATCTCTGAGCTCCACCAGTAATCCTCAATGCTGGCAAAGTTTTCGGGATATAATAAATGCCGGCAGGGGATCAGGTTGCCATCCACATCCACAGCCATCGCATTACGTCCCGCACCACAGCCCTTATTAACCCCTATGTTACGATTCCAGAGATAATAATTATTGATATAAGCCCTTAAAGGAGAAAAACAAGGTTCAACTTCAATTGTGATTTGTTCCTGGTCATGACTTTTTATGTAATTCGCCAGCTTTAAAAAGTTCTCTCTGCTTAGCGTTGCTTGCATAGCATAACTGGCATCAGGCTTTGAATAAAGAATAACTATACCTTTAACCC
>JAAYGJ010000076.1 GCA_012727745.1 Clostridia bacterium
CGGTTAAAGCTCTATGACCCGGATGAGATAGCCTTTGCCTGGGTAACCGAGTTTCCCTTATTGGAATATAGCCCTGAGGAGAAACGCTACGTGGCGGTACATCATCCTTTTACCATGCCGGCAGAAGCAGACTGGCCGCTGCTGGACAGCGAACCGGGCAAGGTGCGGGCAATGGCCTATGACATGGTGCTAAACGGTGTGGAGATTGGCGGCGGCAGCATCCGGATCCACCGCCGTGATATCCAGGAAAAGATGTTTGCTCTCTTAGGCTTTTCGCCGGAAGAAGCCCGCAAGAAATTTGGCTTCCTGCTCGAGGCCTTTGAATATGGCACCCCGCCACACGGCGGTATTGCCTTCGGCTTGGATCGCATTGTGATGCTGATGGCGCGGCGGGATACTATCCGTGATTGCATTGCCTTCCCCAAAACCCAGAGCGGCACCTGTTTGATGACTTCAGCGCCTTCAACAGTGGCCCCGGAACAGTTGCAGGAACTGCACCTCCGCTCTACGGCAAAGAAAGCTGAAAAATAGAGGTAAACCCTGGTACTTGCAATGAGTAAGAGTTTATGATAACATTATTTTTGCAAGAAGCAATACACACCCTGCGATGCTCGTGTATAACCGTGAAGTTTTGATCCAACACCAAAACTTAGGGAGCCTGACCTCTGGTCGTGGCTTACAGGCCCTACCATTTCAAGGGAAGTAAAAAGCGATCAGGGAGGCACCCACCTGTTGAGAAGCAGGTTTTAAAACCACGGTGAACACGGCATATGTGGGGTTTTTATCATTTTAGGAGGAAAAATTGGAAACCTTCTGGTCGCGCACGGAAATATTAATCGGTCTGCAAGGGCGGGCACGCCTGGCTGCAGCCCGGGTAGCAGTAATTGGCACCGGGGGAGTAGGGTCATTCGCAGTGGAAGGGCTGGCCCGGGCCGGGATTGGCTATCTGGAACTGGTGGATCCCGATGAGGTAAGGCCTAGTAACCTTAACCGCCAGCTGGCTGCCCTGCATACAACCCTGGGACAGCCTAAAGTGAATGTTTTAGCCCGCCGCTGCCGTGATATCAACCCGGAGCTAGAAGTTGTAGCCCGGCCGGAAAGTTATAGCCCGGATGACAGAACACGTTTTATCCGACCTGACCTCGATTATATTGTCGATGCTATCGACAGCGTAGCAGCTAAGGTTGATTTGTTGGCTACGGCCCTGCAGCAGGGCTTGCGTGTGGTTAGCAGCATGGGGGCAGGCAACCGCCTGGATCCCAGTACTTTACGGGTAGCCGATATCAGCGAGACCTATAATTGCCCCCTGGCACGGGCAGTGCGCCGGGGTTTAAGAAGTAGAGGCATTGTCAGCGGATTAAAGGTGGTATTTTCAACAACGCCTCCGTTAAAACAGCTAGCGTCCTTACCGGAGGGCAGGGGGCGGCCTCCCGGCAGTATGGTTTTTGTACCGGCCTGCGCCGGTTTGTTATTGGCCAGTGTAGTGGTAAAGGATCTTTTGGCTGATGTTGCTGCTGACCAGTAAATAAGATATACTGGAGGGGGGTAAAGAGGCAAGAAGGGGGGGTGCAGGTGAGTTCATATTCTGCTCAACGTCAAGACCTGATGCTGCGCTTGCGTAAGATCGAGGGGCAGGTTAAAGGTATTCACCGTATGGTAGACGAGGAAAAGTATTGTGTTGATATACTGGTTCAGATTGCGGCAGTAAGGGCAGCGTTGAAAAAGGTTGGCAGTATTATTTTTGAGGCCCATGTACGCGGCTGTGTCCGGGATGCAATTGCCAGACAGGAAGACGACGAAGTTATTAAAGAACTTATCGATGTTTTAAACCGTTTTATGAATTAAAAGAGTTAACAAGCAAGTTATTTATCGAACTGCCGGGTACGTTGTTGCCAGGCGGTTTTTATTTTGCCTTCCCGGCCGAAATCAGTAGGATGGTAAAAAGTTTTGCCCTGCAGATTGTCCGGCAGGTATTGTTGTTTTACCCAGCCATTGGCATAATCATGGGGGTATTTGTAACCTTTGCCGTGACCAAAAGCCGCAGCGCCTTTGTAGCTGCCATCTCGCAGGTGTAGCGGCACCGGCCCGGCCGGCTCCCGGGCTACCGCTGCCAGAGCGGCATCGATAGCCTTTATGGTTGAGTTGCTTTTGGGAGCCAGGGCTATATAGAGAGTAGCCTCAGCCAGGATTATTCGCCCTTCAGGCAGACCTACCCGTTCGACTGCCTGGGCGGCGGCGCTGGCCACCACCAGGGCCTGGGGATCAGCCAGGCCCACATCTTCAGCAGCATGGATCATTAAACGGCGGGCCAGAAAAGCAGGGTCTTCGCCGGCATAAAGCATCCGTGCCAACCAGTAGATAGCGGCATCGGGGTCAGAACCGCGCATGCTTTTTATCCAGGCGGAAATGCAGTCATAATGTTGGTCGCCGTCGCGGTCATAAAGGATGGCCCGCTGCCGGATTGCTTCTTCAGCAACAGAGAGGGTCAGGTGGCGGCAGCCATCTGCCGCTGCCGGGGTGGTGAGTACGGCAAATTCTAGGGCGTTGAGGGCGATGCGGGCGTCGCCGTTAGCTACCCGGGCCAGGTGTTCCAGGGCTTCAGGGTCAGCTTTGACGGCATAATTTCCCAGACCCCGTTCCCGATCTTTAAGGCTTCGTTTTAGTAGCTCCAGGATGGTCGCTGTGTCAAGGGGTTCCAGGCGAAAGATGCGCGAGCGGGAGCGAATGGCAGCGTTAACGGTGAACATTGGGTTTTCTACAGTGGCGCCGATAAGGGTCAGCAAACCGTCTTCAATGCAGGGCAGCAAGGCATCTTGGATGTTTTTGGCCCAGCGGTGAATCTCATCAACGAAGATAACTGTTTTTTGCTGGTAATACTTTTGCCGTTCCCGCGCGGCAGCGATAATGCGGCGGATATCACTGATACCGTCCAGTACCGCATTTAAGGATTCAAAATGAGCCTTGGTCTGGTGGGCAATTATTTCGGACAGGGTAGTTTTACCGCTACCCGGCGGCCCCCAGAGTATAATCGAAGTCAGGCAGTCGTTTTCAATGGCCCGGCGCAGGAGCGTACCCGGGCCGATTATTTTGTCCTGGCCGCGAAACTCCTCCAGGGTACGGGGACGCATCCGTACCGCCAGAGGAGCCTGCCTTGCACGGTTTTCCAGGTTGGCCAGTTCAAATAGGTCCATCCCAATTACCTCGCCAAAATTTATTATTAATAATATTGTAGCACCCGGGCTACTTTAAAAACAAGCCGGTTTAGGCGTAGTGGCTTTTTGACGGGAAACCCTTGCCTGGAGTGCACCTTACCGGGAAAGTTAAAAGTTGAGTAAAAAACTCGGTATTAAGCTTGACAATATCCGAGTAAATTGCTAAGATATGATTACCTAGTAAACAAGTCGGGATTAGAGGTGGTGAGAGTGAAGTTATCGACCCGGGGTGAGTACGGCCTCCAGGCTATGTTTGATCTGGCCCAGCACTGTGGCGAAGGACCGATCTCAATAAAAACTATCGCTGAAAGGCAGGGTATTTCCGAACCCTATTTGGAACAACTTATCGCTGCCCTGCGTAAAGCGGGCCTGGTAAGGAGCATTCGTGGCGCCCAGGGAGGGTATATTTTGAACCGGGACCCGGAAGATATTACTGTAGGTGATATTATCCGCGTTTTAGAAGGACCGATTGCACCGGTGGAATGTTTAACCCATGAGGGTGAAAGTTGTGCCAAGGCAGATACCTGTGTTACCAGGGACATCTGGGAGAAGGTACGGGATAGCATCAGCGATGTATTGGATAGTTTTACCCTGGCTGATATGGTTGCCAAGGCCAATAAGATGCGCCAAGACGACAAATCCTACATGTACTATATTTAATGTTTGATAACGGATAATTTTGCAGGAGAAGGTGAAACGATGCGCAGGGTATATCTGGACCACAGCGCT
The DNA here is from genome assembly GCA_012727745.1 of Clostridia bacterium. Classification (GTDB taxonomy): domain Bacteria; phylum Bacillota; class DSM-521; order Neomoorellales; family Neomoorellaceae; genus JAAYGJ01. The sequence continues at coordinate 3,942 of JAAYGJ010000076.1, forward strand.
ACGACAGCAGTAAGGCCAGAAGTTTTAGAAGCTATGCTACCTTTTTTAAAAGAAGAGGCTTTTGGCAATCCTTCCAGCATTTACAGTTACGGACGGGAGGCTAGAAAGGCCGTAACAGAAGCCCGGGAAAAAGTTGCCAAGCTGATCGGTGCCAAGCCGGAAGAGATTTATTATACCAGCGGTGGCACAGAGGCTGATAATCTGGCTCTGATGGGAGTTGCTGCTGCCTATCAGGAGCGGGGCCGCCATATTATTACTTCTGCAATTGAACATCATGCTGTCCTGGATACAGCCCAGTATTTAGGGCGCCACGGCTTTAAAGTAACTTTTGTGCCGGTGACGCCGGCAGGACTGGTACAGGTAGAAGATGTAAAACGTGCGATTACTGATGAAACGATTCTTATCAGCATCATGCATGTTAATAATGAAGTTGGCACTATTCAGCCTATCCGAGAAATAGGCCAGCTGGCCCGGGAACGGGGGATAATATTTCATACTGATGCTGTCCAGAGTGTCGGCAAGCTGCCGATAAATGTTGAGGAACTAAACGTTGATCTTCTTACTGCTTCCAGTCATAAAATTTATGGCCCCAAAGGCAGCGGCTGCCTTTATGTGCGTAAAGGCATCAGGATTAAGCCCTTGTTTTACGGCGGTGCGCAGGAACGCAAACGGCGGCCGGGGACAGAAAATGTGCCGGCGATTGTGGGCTTTGGTCGGGCAGCAGAACTGGCAGGACAGGAAATGGACAGTGAAATGGAGCGATTACGACGCTTGCGCGATAAATTGATTGATGGTGTTTTGAGCCGGGTTGAAGATGTACGTCTAAACGGCGACCGGCAGCAGCGGGTGGCCACCAACGTCAACTTCGGTTTCAGTTATATCGAAGGCGAATCATTGTTGCTGAGCCTTGATATGAAGGGGATCTGTGCTTCTAGCGGTTCAGCCTGTACTTCCGGTTCGCTGGACCCCTCCCATGTACTGCTGGCTATGGGCATCCCCCATGAGGAGGCTCACGGTTCGGTGCGGATGACCCTGGGACGCGATAATACGGAAGCTGACATTGATTATGTCCTGGAAGTGTTACCGGAGATTGTGGAGCGCTTGCGTGCCATGTCACCTTTAAATAAGGATAACGAGGGAGAGGCGAAATAGAAAATGAGTAAAATGAATAATATGTATTCAGAAAAAGTAATGGAGCATTTTACCTGTCCTCACAACGTGGGTGAAATCAAGGAGGCCGATGGGATCGGGGAAGTGGGCAGCCCGGTTTGTGGTGATATTACCCGGGTGTATATTCAGGTAGAGGATAATATTATCAAAGATATCAAATTTAAGACCTTTGGCTGCAGTGCAGCCATCGCTTCCAGCAGTATGTTAACTGAAATGGCTAAAGGCAAGACTTTGGAAGAGGCCTTGAAAATTACCGATGCTGATGTTGCTGCAGCTCTGGATGGCCTGCCGCCACAGAAGATGCATTGTTCTAACCTGGCTGCTAGCGCCCTGCATAAAGCTATTGAGGATTACCAGAATAAGAATAATATTGCTTCCTAGGGGGTGACCACAGCGACCCGCAAGCCAAGAGTTATGGTAGCTATGAGCGGCGGCGTGGACAGTTCCACAGCCGCTGTTTTGTTACTGCAGGCCGGTTATGACGTTACAGGTGCAACTATGGCCCTGTTGCCCCATGATATACCTGCCGCAGCAGGGGAGAGCGGCTGCTGCGGCCTGAGCGCTGTAGAAGATGCCCGCCGGGTCTGCAGCGCCCTGGATATTCCATTTTATGTTTTAAATTTCCGTGAACTATTTGAGCGTGAAGTTATCAATTATTTTATCGCTTCCTATCTGGAAGGACAGACCCCCAACCCGTGTATTGCCTGTAACCGGCGGCTGAAGTTTGGCGCTCTGTTGCAAAGGGCCAGAGCTTTGGAGATGGACTACATTGCCACCGGGCATTATGCCCGGCGCTGGTTTGATAACGAACGGGGGCGTTACTTACTGGCCCGGAGCCGGGACAGGGCCAAGGACCAGAGCTATGCCCTCTATACCTTTACCCAGGAGCAGCTGGCCCATACCCTGTTGCCTCTAGGTGATTACACAAAGGAGGAAGTGCGCTGGATTGCCGCTCAACATAAGCTGCCGGTGGCGCAAAAGAGCGAATCCCAGGATATTTGTTTTATTCCTGGCGGCGATTATCGGGATTATTTACAGAAGAAAGTGCCCCAAACTATTAAACCTGGTCCGATTATAGATGTAACCGGCCGGGTACTTGGACAACACCGGGGTTTGCCCTTTTATACCATTGGCCAGCGCAAAGGTTTGGGCTTGGCTATGGGCAAACCTTATTATGTCGTGGCGCTGGACCGAACGCGCAATGCGGTTATTGTGGGTGAAGAGGAAGAACTGCGGCGGCGTGTTCTTTTTTCCCGCGCTAATAATTACATCCTCTGGGATGAGCCGCCGTCAGAGGTCCGGGTAGAGGCCAAAATTCGTTACCGGGCTGCTGCTGCCCCGGCAACCCTGTATCCCCTTGAGGGAGGGCGGGCGCGGCTGCTATTTGACGAGCCCCAGCGAGCTATAACCCCCGGGCAGGCGGTCGTTTACTATCAGGATGACCTGGTTGTGGGTGGCGGAATAATCGAACCGCTAGAATACGACGGTTTTAAGCCTAAAAGCAAGCAGTGAATTTAGTCAACCTTCCCCGGTTATACTAGAGGAAGGTTGTTTTATTTATAATGGAGGGATACTATGCCTAAGGGGAGGGAGCTGGTGGGATTGCCGGTTGTTAGCCGGGAGAAGGGAGAAGAAGTGGGGCGCGTTCAGGACCTGCTATATGACCAGCAGACAGGGAGATTAAAAGCAGTAGTGCTGGAAGGGGGCAGCTGGCTACGTGATACCAGGGTAGTACCTTTTAATGAATTAGAGATCCGGGGAGGGAAAACTTTTTATATTACCAGCGCAGAAGTGATCAGCCATGAATTGCCGGCCGGAAGCAGGCGCTGGCAGGAGATCAGAGGCATGCCCCTTATAAACAATGACGGGATAGAACTGGGCCTGGTGGAAGATGTGGTATTTGAACTGCCTTCCGGTCAGATTACCGCCCTGGAGCTTTCAACTGGACTGGTAAATGATCTAATGGAAGGTCGCCAGGAAATTTCTCTGAACGGAGAAGTTAACTGGGGGACAGATACGGTAATTATCGGTTGATTAAGCAGGAGTGATTGCAGTGTTATTAAATTGTCCTAATTGCAACAGCAAGTCTATTGGCAAGATAAATAACAACCAGTATTATTGCTGGGATTGTTTTGTAGAATTTAACGACCGCCGGCAAATTTTTACTGTCGCCGAGGATGGCACCTTAATGGCTTTTGAAAGGTAGGGGATATAATGATGAGCAGCAGTTTCTGGCGGGGTTTTTTGACCGGAGGGCTGCTAGGAGCGCTAATCGGCCTCCTGACCAGGCGCCAGGCAGTACCGGAGCTGGAAATAAAAACGCCCGTTACCGCTCGCCTGACCGAACGGGCTCGGGGTATTATTCAGCGGCGTAGTACTTAGGCCTGGCAGGTCTATGAGCAACATACCTTCAATAAAAATATGGCGCTTGGCCGGGGCAGGGCTACTCCTGGCGGGGGCCTTATTTTTTCTTTACCAGGTACGCCGTATTTTTACACCTTTTCTGCTGGCTACTTTACTGGCATATATGCTCAAACCGGCGGTGCAGCTACTGGAAAAAAGAGGTCTCAAGCGGCCGGCTGCAATTTTACTGATGTATCTTTTGCTTCTGGGTGTTTCGTTACCGGTGTTTTTCTTTGTTTTGCCCCGCTTGCTGAGCGAACTTAACGATTTTATTGCCCAACTGCCAGCATTTACCGCTGAAATTGAAAGCCTGCTGCAGGGATTTTATGAGCGATATAACCAGGTCAGAATTCCTGCCAGCGTCCGCTTGCTAATTGATGATGCTATAATCAATCTCAGTTCTGCCTTCCATGAAGCTGCCAAACATGCGGCTGAGTTTTTGCTTGACCTCATTGCCGGTGTCGCTAGCTTTTTACTGGCGCCCATCCTGGCTTATTACCTGCTGCGTGATAGTGAGCATATAGGCCGTTGTGCCAGCCGCCTGCTGCCCTTGCAGATAAAAGAAGATGTGCTGGGCCTATGGGTGCAGCTGGAGCGGGTGTTGACCAATTTTATCCACGGCAACCTGCTTCTTTCTTTGCTGGTAGGGTTTATGACGGGGATTGGTTTATTCCTGATTGGTTCAGAATATGCAGTAATTCTGGCGGTTATTGTGGGGCTGGCGGATCTAATACCCTACTTCGGGCCGTTAATTGGCGCCATACCGGTGGTAGCCCTTTCTCTGCTGCAGTCCAAGCAAATGGCTTTTTATGCCCTAATTGTGATGGTCGTAGTGCAGCAGCTTGAAGACGGTTATCTGTCGCCGCGTATACTAGGTGAATGTGTGTCCTTGCACCCACTGGTAGTTGTATTTGTCCTGCTGGCAGGCGGTGAGCTGTGGGGAGTAGCAGGGTTACTGCTGGGTGTACCGCTGGCAGCAATGGGACGTATTATCTTAGGTTTTATCTGGTCTCGCCTGGTAAGCAGTTAATATTCTGGAATACTGGCGCTATTAAAAGGCCCGGGAGAGCTACTTTCGTTGACAACTAACCCCGCTTCAGGTATAATGTAGAAAATTCGCAGAGAAAACCTCGTTCACCGCCCCAAGGCGGGGGCGAGGTTTAGTTTTGACGAGGAGTGACGTTTTTTGACAGGTAACGAGCTGCGGGAACGGTTTTTAAAATTTTTTGCCAGCAAGGGCCACACTATTGTCCCTAGCTCTCCCCTGATACCGGCCAATGACCCAACTCTGTTGTTTACTAACGCCGGGATGGTACAGTTTAAAGATGTCTTCTTAGGGTTGGACCGGCGCTCATATCGCAGGGCTACTACCGCCCAGAAATGTGTGCGGGCCGGCGGTAAGCATAATGATCTTGATACAGTTGGCCGTACTGCCAGGCACCATACTTTTTTTGAGATGCTGGGCAATTTTTCTTTTGGCGACTATTTTAAACGTGAGGCTATAGCCTATGCCTGGGAGTTTTTAACCGGGGTTCTTGAACTGCCGGTGGAACGTCTCTGGGTTACGGTTTATGAGGACGATGATGAGGCATTCCAGCTCTGGCAGCAGGTAGCCGGGGTACCGGCAGAACGTATCGTGCGCATGGGAGAAAAGGACAATTTTTGGGCAATGGGCGATACAGGGCCCTGTGGTCCCTGCAGTGAAATTATTTATGACCGCGGCGCGGAACATGCCTGTCAGGCGAACCCCTGTGCCCTCGGTGCCTGTGACTGTGATCGCTGGCTGGAAATTTGGAATCTTGTTTTTATGCAGTATGAGCGGGACAGTGACGGCAAGCTGACACCGCTACCGCGGCCAAGCATTGATACAGGTATGGGCCTGGAGCGGGTCGCTTCAGTGCTGCAGGATGTTGACAGTAATTATGACACCGACCTAATTCAACCCCTGATAAAAAAGATAGAATCATTTTGTTCTTATAAATATGACCGGGGCGAGGCCGGCTACCCTTTCCGGGTGATTGCTGACCATGCCCGGGCTTGTACTTTCCTCATCGCTGACGGGGTATTGCCGGGCAATGAAGGCCGCAACTATGTACTGCGGCGTATTTTGCGCAGGGCGGTCCGTTTTGGTAAAGCCCTGGGAATAGAACGTCCTTTTCTTTTCCGCATGGTGGATGCGGTAGTAGACACAATGGGAACGGCTTACCCGGAAATCAAGGAACAACAGGAGTATATCGCCCGGGTAATCCGTCAGGAAGAAGAACGTTTTCATGAAACTCTGCACGAGGGTCTCAAGGTCTTAAATGGCATCCTGGAGCAGGCGAAGTCCGAGGGTCGTGACAGCATTAGCGGCCAGGAGGCTTTTACCCTCTATGATACTTACGGTTTCCCCCTCGACCTTACGGAAGAGATAGCCGGCGAGCAGGGCTTTAAGGTAGACCGGGAGGCTTTTGAAACAGCAATGGAAGCCCAGCGCGAACGAGCCCGGGCCGCGCGGGAGGACGTTAAAGCTTACCAGTTTGCCCTGTCATTTGCTTCGGCTTTGCAGGATATAGGCGGCAGTGATTTTTCCGGTTACGAGCAACTGCGGGACAGGGGCAAGGTGCTGGCCCTGGTGCAGGAAGGAGAGCGAGTGCCGCTTCTAGCTGTCGGGGATGAGGGCTATGTAATTTTGGATCGCACTCCCTGCTATCCAGAAGGGGGCGGGCAGGTAGGCGACCGGGGTTGGCTAACCTGGACAGGGGGCCAGGCAGAAGTAAAAGATACCCGGCGCTTGCCTGACGGTCATATTATTCATCGAGTAGCGATAAACAGCGGCAGTTTAAAAGTTGATCAGGAAGTCGAAGTAGCGGTAGACGGGGAACGGCGCCGGGCTACAGCCCGCAACCATACAGCAACCCATTTACTGCACCGCACTTTGCAGGAAGTTTTAGGCGAACACGTCAAACAATCGGGGTCATTGGTGACGCCGGAACGGTTGCGTTTTGATTTTAATCACTTTGCTCCTTTAAGTGAGGCGGAGCTGCAGGCGGTTGAAGATAAAGTCAATCAGCAGGTGCTGGCAGCCCTGCCGGTAAGCACTCAAATTACTTCTTTTAACGCTGCGAAACAAATGGGGGCTATGGCACTTTTTGGGGAGAAATACGGGGAGCAGGTGCGAGTAGTAAAAATTGGTAATTACAGTCTTGAACTCTGCGGTGGCACGCACCTGGACAATACCAGTGAAATTGGCCTCGTAAGATTAGTTAGTGAAAGCGGCATTGGCTCTGGCCTCCGGCGGCTGGAAGCAGTAAGCGAAACGGCGGCTTTTGATCTGGTTAAACAGGAACACCAGGAACTTGTTGCTGTGGCAAGTCTCTTAAAAGTACCGCCATTTAAAGCAGCCCAGAGGGTACAAAGCCTCATGGAAAAGAATAAAGAGGCAGAACGGGAGATTAGCCGCCTGCGCAACCGGCTGGCGGCCTATACGGCAAATGAACTGTTAGAACAGGTACGGCAGGTGGCCGGCATAAAAATACTGCCGGTGCGAGTAAATATTAGTGATACGGAAGCTCTACGGCAAATGGCGGACAATTTGCGCGATAAGCTGGGCTCAGGTGTGGTGGTACTTGGTTCGGAGAACGACGGCCACGTCAATTTCGTCGCTACAGTTAGTAAAGATCTGGTGAAGAGAGGTGTCCATGCCGGCAAGCTTTTGCGCGAAGTAGCTCGGCTTGCTGCTGGCGGTGGCGGGGGACGGGCTGATATGGCCCAGGCCGGTGGCAAAGATCCGGCTAAACTTGACCAGGCCCTGGCTTATAGTCTCAAGGTAGTAGCTGAACAGATCCAATAAGGGCCAAAGCCGTAAAGACCCACGGTAAAATGTCAAGGGGAGAGAACTGGAAAATGTAGAAGTAAGCAAGTAAAAAGGCAATAAAATACCTACAGGTGCTACTGGAAGCAACTGGAAGAAAGGAAACTATGTAAGAGATTTACAATTTCACCTCCTGTTTGTAGATTTGGCCTTTACTCAGCAGTGCAAAAACCAGACGAACAAACTTACGGGCGGTAAGCACCAGGGCACGTTTATGCTGATGCTTGTTGACCTCATTGTACTTGGCGTAGTAGTAAGCCTTATACTCCTCATTGTGCACCCGCAATGAGTTGGCGGCTTCTACCAAGTAGTAACGCAAATAACGGTTACCGGTCTTAGTCAGGCGCCTTTCTTCCGCATCGAAGTTACCAGACTGGTATCTGGACCAGGTCAGACCCGCATATTGGGCTAGAGAAGCCTCGTTATCGAAGCGGGAGATATCACCGATTTCCGCGGTAATTCCGGCGGCAAAGACTGGGCCGATGCCCGGTATTGTGTCAAGTGTTTGTGGAATAGTTTTAAGTTCCCGGGCGATGAGCTTGTCCAAGCGTTTAACCTGATTTTTGAAATACTCGATATTCTGGATAGTCATAGCCAGAGTAAGATGGACGGAGTCTTTCATCTTTGGATTTAAGCGGTATGCGTTTCTGGCGATTGTTTTTAATTCTTTAGCCATATTTTGCGGGTCACGCAAGCGGTTGTTACCGTTTTGGGTAATGAACGAAACGAGCTGTTCCAAATCCATGTTGATCAAGTCATCGGGGAAAAGCTCGCCCAGCACTGCAAGGGACGCTTTTCCAAACGAATTACTAAAAGGGCTGTTCTTCATGTAGTTGGAGAATTTAAGGAAAATAAGGTTACAGGCCCGGTTTTGCTCTATTGTTAAAAGTTCTATTAAGTGTAGACGGTAACGTGTTAACTGCAGCAAAGGTTGTGTGGTCAATCGTTTTTCCGAGAAGGGCCGAAGATGGCCGAAGCGTATCCGTTCAGCAATGAGCCAGGCGTCCACACTATCCGTCTTAGGCTTTTTCGGGAAAGAGCGTTTGAAGCCGTTAACCAGGGCAGGGTTAATTTCATAGACAAAGCATCTATCCTGGAGCAAGGGGCTAGTCAACAGAAAATCTCTTAAGTGGGCGCCGTAGACGGAGGTGGATTCCAGGCCGACGTGGATTTCTTTAGCTTTAAAATCAACAAGGGTATCCACGATCTGGGCTGCACCGGTTAGGTTGTTCTCAAAGCTCTGACTGGGTTTAAGCTGTTTTCCATCAGGATCGAGGCAACAAAGCGTAGCGTCGGTAGCACTGATGTCAATGCCCGCGTAAAGCTTGGTAAGCATGGGGTTCACCTCCCCCGGCTGGCCAAATTGGGGCGCGCCCCTAAAGCTTAACGGGTCAACAACCTCGCCGAAACGATGAGAGCTTTCTTTAGAGAAGTACGGGTGCACTTCAGGCCTGCTGAACCCTGAAGGTAACAACCCTAAAGCGCTCAGCCCACGCGTCAGAACTAACCGTTAAACTCAGGGACTCACTCTTTAAAAAGTAGTCGCTGCTACAGGAGTGAAAAGAGGAACCCTGACCAACCTATGTTGATTGTAATCAGGGGCAGCGCCCCTTGGCAATATGTGTTTCCAATCAAATTATACGAGGAGTGAGAGGATTTGAAACAGATTAAAGCAGAAGACATAGTGAAAACTGTGTCAGAGCTATGTATCAAGAGTTGCACCACCTTAGGCGATGACTGGTGGCAAACTCTGGACGAAGCCATTAACAAAGAAGAGTCACCGCTGGGCAAAGATATTTTAAAGCAGCTCCAGGAAAATGCCAAGCTGGCTGCCGCCACCAAAGAAGCCCTTTGTCAGGATACGGGAGTAGCCGTAGTCTTCCTGGAACTGGGGCAGGATGTGCATATCACCGGCGGCAACCTCTATGAAGCAATTAACGCCGGCGTGCGCAAAGGCTATACCGAAGGGTATTTGCGTAAATCAGTAGTTAACGACCCCCTCATTCGTAAGAACACTGGCGACAATACCCCGGCCATCATTTACACCGATATTGTACCTGGCGACAAGCTAAAGATTACCGTAGCTCCCAAAGGAGCAGGTTCGGAAAACATGTCAGCCCTGAAAATGTTAAAGCCAGCGGACGGCAGGGAAGGCGTAGTCCAGTTTGTGTTGGATGTAGTCAAGACAGCTGGCCCCAACCCTTGTCCGCCCATTTTAGTAGGCGTAGGCATCGGCGGGATGTTTGAAAAAGCAGCTTTACTGGCCAAGAAATCCTTGCTGCGGCCTCTGGGACAACGTAACGAGCTACCCCATATAGCCGAACTAGAACTAGAACTGCTGGAGAAAATTAATAATAGCGGCATAGGGCCCCAGGGACTGGGCGGCCGGATTACTGCCCTGGATGTCCACGTCGAAAGTCATCCTACCCATATAGCAACCCTACCGGTAGCAGTAAATATCCAATGCCATGCCACCCGGCATGCCGAAGCAATACTATAGGAGAGGTGAGATAAATGATTAAACTGACAACCCCCCTTGATCTAGATACAGTGAAAAAACTAAAGGCCGGGGATCAGGTAAGACTGAACGGAGTCATCTACACCGGTCGGGATGCTGCCCACAAGCGGTTAGTAGAAGCATACGAGGCAGGAGAAAAACTACCGGTAGATTTAAAAGACCAGGTTATATATTACGTTGGACCCTGTCCGGCCAAACCGGGTAAAGTAATCGGAGCAGCAGGGCCAACTACCAGCGGCCGCATGGACCGTTACGCGCCGCTGACCATTGCTAAGATGGGCCTGAGAGGCATGATCGGCAAAGGGCTGCGCTCGCAGGAAGTAATCGAAGCCATCAAACAGCACGGCGCCGTGTACTTCTTAGCTGTAGGCGGTGCCGGGGCACTGCTGTCACAAAGGATAAAGAAAGCAGAAGTTGTAGCGTACGAAGACCTTGGCGCAGAAGCAATTTACCGTCTGGAAGTAGAAGACTTTCCAGTAGTGGTAGGGATAGACTGTCATGGTAATGACATCTACCAGGAAGGCATAAAGAAATACAAAGTCGGCTAAGCAAAAATTGCATACCTCAGCACATATTTATAATATTTCCTTAGGGAAAACAGCCTGGCATGACATGCCAGGCTGTTTTTAGCTGTGCGCCCGGCATGGGCGATAACTTGGCGGTGAAAGTCCGCTGTGGGCTTGGTAGTGGGAACCACTAGCCGAAGGCAAGGGTGTCCACGGTGACGTGGAGTCTGAAGGAAGCCGGAGGCAAAATC
>JAAYGJ010000077.1 GCA_012727745.1 Clostridia bacterium
ACTACATCAGCCGTACTGCTCGCTAGACCTTTGCCAGACGGCAAAGGATTATTGATAGATACCCTGGCCCCGGAACGACTGCCAAGGTACGCCAAAGTCAGTTGCACCGCTCGCAGGGCTTTGCTTTTACCCCGGGGTCCCTGCAGTACGCCTGGCTTTAGGGTGACTCTGACTTCAGCCGTAATATTTATGGGACAAGTAATCAAAAAAAACTTGCCGTCTATCATTCCCTGGACCAGTTCGCCACAGGCACCTGGCACCCGGGCTCTTCCCAGCATCTTCAGCCCCCCTTCTCACGGCAGCAACAATCCGACTGTCAAGACAAAAACCTCGCTTATTTCAGCCAAGGCGCCATAGGTATCACCGGTTAAACCGCCAAGCAAACGTTTAACCCAGTTACTCCAGGCAACTACTAGCAGGCCAGTTAATAACAATAATAACAGCCCCGACGGCCCCATCACCAGCCAGCAGATAAGGGCAGTTATTACCGTCGCAACAACAAGGGCCCGGAAGCCCTGCCCGGCACCAAAAAGCCTGCCCAGGCCTTGCTTGCGGGCATAGGGGTAACAGGTCACAGCAGGCAGCATCGCCCAGCGGCCTAACACCGGCATTAGCAGAATTAGCGGCTGGAGAGACAAATCAACTATGTAAACTTTTCCATCCGTTAAAGAAAGTAGCAGGCTGTATTTTATTAATAATAAAACAATAGTTGCCGTAACCCCATGGGCGCCCACATAACTGTCTTTCATAATAGCCAGCTTCTGCTCCCGTTCTCTGCCGGATAAAAGGCCATCCATGCTGTCAATAAAACCGTCCAGGTGCAGCCCGCCGCTAAGATAAACAGCAAGAGCCAATAGCAGGGCTGCCCTGACTGGAGCGAGAACTACAAGGCCCAATCCCTGCCAACCCAGAGCCAGGATTAAACCCAGCAGAAACCCCACCAAAGGAAAATATACGACACAGTGGTTAAAGTTCACATCAATGTTTGCCTGGCAGCTAAACCGCAAGCGGGTTAAAAACTGCAGTGCTACCAGGAAGGCTTGTATCTGGTTTTTCAATTTTCCAGCGCTCCAGATATGCCAGCCTGACTGAAGGTAGCCATCTCGTGGTAAATCTTAAGAGCAGCATCAACCAGGGTCATCCCCAGGGCCGCCCCGGTGCCCTCACCCAAACGCATTTGCATCGTGAGCATGGGCTTTAAGTCCATCAATTTCAAGCTGGCTGCATGTCCCGGTTCTTCCGAAAGATGAGAGGCCAGGATATAATGTTTTGCCAGCGGGGCCAAACGGGTCGCCACCAGGGCTGCTGCCCCTGAAATAAAGCCGTCAATTATTACCGGCACTCTATTAGCCGCTCCAGCCAAAATAACCCCGGCCATACCGGCTATTTCCAAGCCTCCCACCCGGGCTAGAACCTCAAGGGGTTTTTGGGGATCAGGTTTATTGACTGTCAGACCCCTGGCTATAGCTTTCATTTTTAATTCCAAGCGTTTGTCATCTGCTCCGGTACCACGTCCGGTAATTTGCTCCAGCGGCAAGCCGCTGAAAGCAGCCAGAATAGCTGTACTGGAAGTGGTATTGCCGATACCCATTTCGCCGATGCCGAGCAAATCAGTACCCGCAGCTATTTTTTCTGTCGCTACTTTAATACCAACCTCCAAACCGGCAATGGCCTGTTCCTCCGTCATGGCTGCTCCCCGCGCCAGGTTATTGGTACCGGCAGCAACTTTCCTTTTTAATAAACAAGGAAGATCCGGTAGTTCGGCAGCAACCCCCACATCGACCAGTACCAACTCCGCCCCGGCATGGCGAGCTAATACATTTATTGCCGCCCCGCCCCGGGCAAAATTTAACACCATCTGCGACGTTACCTCCTGGGGAAAGGCGCTTACCCCTTCGGCCACAACACCGTGGTCACCAGCCATAAGAATGTGCGTTTTACGTGCTAAACAACGGGGCACCTCGCCTTTAATACCTGCCAGCTGCCGTGCTATTGCCTCCAGACACCCCAGACTGCCCGGCGGTTTAGTAAGGTTGTCGAGATGAGCCTGGGCTTTTGCCATCGCCGCTTCATCCAAGGGTTCAATCGCTGCCAGAACCTGCTCCAATAGTTGCATTTTCCTCCCCCTGTTCCGTCTTATTTCTTTCCTTGCACTAATTGCTCTAAAATTAATGCGCTTAACCGTTTCACCCTTAGTTACAGTAACCACAAAATCCCAAAGCCGCCAACAGTAGCTACAATCAATGTTGCCATAATCATTAAATACACGGCCTGCAGGATATGCTGCCTTTGCAACCTAACAACTGCTTCACCCAGCAAAGCCCGTTGCGAAGGTTTTCCCTGGTAATAATTAACGCCTCCCAGTTGCACTCCCAAGGCACCAGCCACGGCTGCTTCGGGGTAACCGCTATTAGGGCTGGGGTGTTTTCCGGCATCACGCCACATAATAGACCAGGCTTGTAGTCCCTTGCCTAAAGGGATAGCAGCGATACACAAAGCCAAACCTGATAGGCGGCCTGGAAGGAGGTTGGCCAGGTCATCAAGCCTGGCAGCAGCACGGCCAAAATATAAGTATCGCTCGTTTTTATAGCCTAGCATTGAGTCCAACGTATTGATTGCCCGATAAACCATCGCTAGGGGGACTCCACCCAGGTAAAAATATAGTAAAGGGGCAATGACTCCGTCAGCCGTATTTTCCGCCACCGTCTCCACCGTCGCCCGGATTACCTCCTGTTCATTAAGGCTATCTGTATCTCGTCCTACAATCGATCCTGTCAATCGCCGGGCCGTGGCCAAATCCCCGGCTGCCAAAGTTTTATATATACTAAGACCAGCTACAGCCAGCCCTCGCGGAGCAATTGTCGTTGATAGCAACCAGCCAGCCAAAATTATCTTTAACCAGTATAACCCCTCTACTATCCGCAACAAACCCCAAGTAATGAGCCAGCTAGCAACGACAATTATGATTACAATGAAAGCACCACTCAATAGTTGATAGGAAAATGAATTAGTCCGATAAAAGCACTTTTCCAGCCAGCTGATGCCAGTGCCCATAATTTGAGTAGGATGGAGCAGCCAGCGAGGATCACCTACAATAAAATCAAAAAAGAGAGCTAATAACAAGATCAAGAGGCTATCTGGCAAGGCCGTCACCTGCCAGTGGTAGCTCGAGCTCCAGGATTTTCGCCAAACGGTCGAGATCCAGGTGAGCGGCTACTTGCCTGGCCAGATTATTAATAAGGCGTTCTTGTTCAAGGGCGAAGCTATAATCTTCCGTCTCACCCTTCAAACCGCGCCTGTCCCTTAAAACATTTAAGACCTGATTGCGCAGATTATCGTTGTTAAAGATGCCATGAACGCAAGTACCCCATATGAGTCCACCCTCTGCCAAGGCTCCATCATTGAATTCTACTTCTTCGCCGTCCCTCCTAGTTATTCTGAAAACAGGTCGATCCTCCAGAAGATAACTAGCCCCCCTATGTATCTCATAACCCCTTATCTCTTGTCCCTGTAATGCCGACAGGAAAGGGCCTCCACCTATTATTTGACCGCAAACCTGGCTGGATAGCCCGGTAGCTTGCAATACAGTCTTTATAGGTAATAACCCCAGACCGTTCGTTCGCTCAAGTTCTGTTTCTACTTGTTGCGGGTCGCATATTTCCTGGCCCAGCATCTGATAACCGCCACTAATACCTATCAGCGGCACCCCTGCAGCAACTAAACTTTTAATAGCGGCTTCAAGGCCGCTGCTTCTTAGCCACTGAAGGTCCCCGATGGTGTTTTCACTGTCTGGTAAAATAATTAGATCGGCTTGTCCTAACGCTTTTTTATCCTCGATGAAACGCAAATTAACTCCAGCTTGGCGTTGCCAGGCGTCAAAATCAGTAAAGTTAGCTATACAAGGCAGTTTGATTACCGCTATTTCCACTTCCCCGGCCATTGTAGGGCGGTTGTTAATCTGTTCAAGGACAACGGAATCCTCCTCCGGCAAGCCGTGTTTTGTCAAAAAAGGTATTACGCCTAATACCGGCTTACCTGTCCTTTTTTCCAAAAACTCCAGGGCAGGTTGCAACAGTTTGAGATCGCCGCGGAATTTATTAATAATAAGCCCGGCAATCATTTCTCGTTCTTCAGGTTCCAGTAATTCCAGGGTGCCGACAATGGCAGCCAGGGCCCCACCACGGTCAATATCAGCCACCAACAATACGGGTGCTCCGGCCATTTTAGCTACCCTCATATTGGCAATTTCATGCTGCTTCAAGTTTATTTCCGCCGGGCTACCGGCCCCTTCAATCACAATTATCTGAAATTCCCGGGCCAAAGTAGCGTATGCTGCCTCGACCTGCCGCCAAAGTGCCTGATTAAAATTATCATGATATTCCCTGGCTCCCAGTTCACCAACCACTTTGCCCATTACAATTATCTGGGAACGGGCCTGCGCTATAGGTTTAAGTAAAACCGGGTTCATTTCAACCCGCGGCAACACTCCAGCAGCGTAAGCCTGTACTATCTGGGCGCGACTCATTTCCCCACCGGTAGGGCTAGTTCCAGTGTTCAAGGCCATATTTTGGGATTTGAAGGGTGCTACCCGGTAGCCGGCCTGGTAAAAAATCCGGCAAAGAGCTGCTGCCAAAAGGCTTTTGCCAACGTTGGAGCCAGTTCCCTGAAGCATAATTGCTTTTGCCATAATTTCCTCCCCCTGACGAAAAAAGAACAACTCAAGCGCAGGCTGCATTATTCGCGCACAATTTTATCCTAAACTGTAGGTAACGATTTACAGCAATCAAAATTGCAAGTAACCTAAAGGGCCTGAACTGTGGCCGGGAGTTGTCCTTTTACCTTTCAGGGCAAGGGGCAATCCTGCTACCACCAGGTATACCTGGTCGGCCTGGCTGGCCAGCACCTGGTTGGCCAGGCCCAAGAGGTCGCAAAAAACTCGTCCTAAAGGAGAAAGGGGTACCATACCCATGCCTATTTCTTCAGTTACTATGATTACCTGAGCCTTTACATCTGCGGCTACCCTTACCATTTCCCTCACTTTATTCATAATAGTAGCCATAACAGCCTCGCTTTTATCCCAGTTTTCATAGCCGTTCTCCTGGCTGAGCAGGTTGCTCAGCCAGGCCCCCAGGCTATCCATTAACAGAGTTGTGGCTTGCTGTCCTTCTTTGGCGATAGCTTCCGTTACAGAATAAGGGACCTCAACTGTCCACCAGTCAGCAGGACGCCGCTCCTGATGTTTCTTTACCCTGGCTGCCATTTCCGCATCATTTACTATAGCAGTAGCCAGATAAACCACTTCACCGCCAGCGTTATTGGCCAATTCTTCTGCCAGGCGGCTTTTGCCACTGCGGGACCCCCCAGTCACCATTATTAGATGCCCTTGTTGCAATTCCCGCCCTCCTAAAAAATACCAGCTTGCGTCCAAGGCAAGCTGGTATTGTAGTCTCAAAAACAATCCCTTGTCGCGAGGATTTCTTAAACAGGCAGGTTTCCTGGCTCCCGGCTCACTGCTTTTCTTCGCCTTCCCAGTTTTTCACCAGTGGCCGTGAAGAAAGCTCCCCGGTTACAGTGGCGCGACCGCTCAGGTTTTTCACCTGATTCCCTTTTTATCATTAGATACCTGTTCGCCCTATTAAGTTAATACCAGTATAATTCACCTGCTTTTGCCAGTCAAGTGCTAAGATACCACATGCTGTTGTTTCTTATGGGACAACAAAGCCAGTTCCTGATTTTTTTGCCAGATCGCCCGGGCAAAGCGGCGGTTCCTTAACATAAGCTGCTCTTTTTCCTCGCGCAGGCGGTTTATTATTTCCCACTTCTCAGCTTCACTTTTTTCTAATAAACGCATCAGGACCCGCCGACCCACCCGCAATTGTTCAACTTTGTTTTCTAGTTCCTTAATACGCCGATTCAGACTGACTAATTCATTACCAGTCAACGGCCCCACCTCCTTATCAGTATGTTTCTAAAATATATGCCTTAGATCTGTACCTTATTTATTCTTGCCTAAACTTTTGGCCCGTCTTAGGAGCATATTTAACTCTGCCTCGCTCACCTGGCAAGCACCCAGCTCTGCATGGCTACCCCCTTGCGGTCTATGAAAATCAGAACCCCCAGTCACTACCAAGTTGTGTCTAGCAGCCAGTTCCAAATAATAATTGGTACTAATTGGGTCATGCCAGGGATAATAAGCTTCAATGCCCTGCAGCCCCTCATCAATTAATTCCCTAATAATACTATCGGCACCGCTCAAACCTGGATGCGCCAGTACTGGTACCCCCCCGGCTGCCAGTATTATCTTTATCGCCCTAGCAGGCGGCACTTTGGCCCGGGGAATATAGGCAGCCCGGCCCCTTGACAGCAACTTATTAAAGGCTTCTTCGGCAGAAGGCACCAGGCCTTTCTGCGCCAATGCCGCAGCTATATGGGGACGGCCCATAGATTCGCCGGCTACTCTTTCTTCCACCTCGGCCACACTGAGGTCATAGCCAAGTTCCTGCAACCTGCCTATCATCTGATAGTTTCTCCGGCGACGTTCCTGGCGCATGTTTTCCAAGAAGGATACTAGTTGGTCATTATGCCAATCAATATAGTAACCCAGGATGTGGATTTCTTTATCATTCCAAACAGTACTTAATTCAACCCCGGGAACCACTTCAATGCCAGTACCCGAACTTGCCTTAAGCGCGTCAGGCAGACCGCTAACAGTATCATGATCAGTAATTCCCACAGCGGTTAATCCTATATCCGCAGCCAACTTGATAAGATCCTGAGGTGTCACCGTTCCGTCAGAAGCTGTCGTATGGGTATGTAAATCGCCCGCCATTAATACATTTTCTCCATTCTTCCATAATTTATTTTCATAGC
>JAAYGJ010000078.1 GCA_012727745.1 Clostridia bacterium
CCGCCATGACAGTTTATTTCAACTATATCCTCACAAGTATAACTATGGGGAGAACGCATAACACTGACCAGCACTTCATCTATCAGGTCACCTGTCTCCGGGTCATAAATCTTCGCCAGGCGCAGGCTATGGCTGCGGCTATCAGCCAGATGTGGATGTTTATGCGTTTTCACGATCTTACTGGCGATAGCAATTGCTTCATTGCCGCTGAGACGAATTATACCTATGCTCCCTTCACCCGGCGGCGTTGCAACGGCTGCGATAGTATCAGCCAGCATTGTTCTAATCCTCCTCGGCTCAGCACAATAAAACCCAGTAATACTTTTAGTATCACTGGGCTGGCAAGTCCTAATCATTTTACCCTAAAACCGTTAATTGCGCAAGTTGATAACTACTTTGCGGTAGGGCTCTTTGCCTTCGCTGGCTGTATATATATTACTCTCATTTTGTAAAGTAGTATGGATAATCCGCCGTTCCTGTGCGTTCATGGGTTCCAAAACAACCTTTTTGCCCGTTTCCTTTACTCTAGCTGCCAAACGTTTGGCTAAATTTGCCAGTGTCTGTTCCCTTCTTTTTCTATACCCTTCGATATCAATCACTATTCTAATCCTATTTTTTAGCTTGCGGTTGACAGCTAAATTACATATATATTGCAAGGCATCAAGTGTTTCACCCCGGCGACCTATTAAAATACCCATCTCCTTACCATAGAGGCTTACAAAATAATACCCTTCCCTGGGTCTAATCTCAATTCCTGCTTCCAGTCCCATATCATCAATAACTTTTTGTAAAAAATTATTGATAATCTGCTCCGGATTATCAGGCAGCACCACCTTTACTTTTGCTTGACGCGAACCGAGTATACCCAGAAAACCTTTATTTCCTTCCTCTATAACAGTGACCTCTACTTCCTCCCGTTTCGCTCCCAGGGACTTTAAAGCATTTTCTATGGCCTCCTCAACAGTTTTACCGCTTGCTTCTACTTCTTTCATTTGACATTAACTTCCTCCTTAACCTTTTGCGGCCGGCGGATTATTAACTGTTCCAGTATACCCGTAATGCTGTACATCACCCAATAGATAGATAGTCCGGCAGGAAATTGTAAACTAATGTAACCAATTATCAGCGGCATTATATATAACATCGTTTTTTGCGTCTGATCCTGCTGGCTATTAATGCTTACCATACTGACTTTTTGCTGTATAAAGGTGCCTGCCGCGACTAATACCGGTAACACATAAAATGGGTCTGGATTACCGAGGTTTGGCACCCAGATAAAAGTTGCATGAGCCATCACCACATCAGGGTTAAGCGTCGGATCAAAAAATGTACGCAGCGAACTAAATAAAGCAAAAAGAATTGGCATCTGAATTAACAGGGGTAAACATCCACTAAAAGGGTTTATACCCTCCTTTTGATACAATTCCATCATAGCCTGCTGCAATTTTTGCTGGTTATTCTTATACTTTTTTTGTATTTCTTTTAATATTGGCTGAATCTCCTGCATTTTACGCATCGATTTTACTTGGTTATAAGTAAGGGGAAATAAAATAACTTTAACAACAATAGTAAACAGGATTATTGCCAGCCCATAATTTGGAAAACCTACAGCCTTGGTAACATTATATAAGACCTGGATGGACTGGGAAATAAAATCTATTAATGCGCCCAAATAACTCCCTGTCTATAAGACAGGTCTTCACCTCCAACCTTATTAACGGACTGGGTCGTAGCCGCCCGCACACCAGGGATGACAACGCAATATTCTTTTAACTGCCATAATACTCCCTTTGCCTGGGCCATACTTTGCAATTGCTTCAATAGCATAATTTGAACATGTCGGGTAAAAGCGACAATGCCTGTTGAGTAAAGGTGATATAATTTTCTGATATAGACGTATCAACCCTATTATACTACTTTTTAACAACGCTTGTCACTACTTTCCTCCTTTGTTAAAATATTCCCCAGACTACTTAATTTTAATACTTCATTTTCCAGTTCACTATATTTGCTGGAAACAGCACTTTGCCGAGCCACTATTACCACATCGTAACCGGGCTTAAATGAGGGCAGGTTCTGCCTGCATATTTCTCTGAGGCGTCGTTTTATCAGGTTCCGCCGCGCTGCCTTACCTACTTTTTTGGAAATTGAATAACCAAATCTAGTCAGATTAAGATTATTACTATAAATATACAATCTAAGTATATTACCGTTAATTTTTTTTCCCCGGCGGTAAATACGTATAAAATCGGTATTCTTAAGAATTCGCCGCCCCTTTTTTAGCAATACTTAACCTCCATTATATAACATAAGGCCTGCCTAAGCTGACAGGCGCTTACGTCCTTTACGCCTTCTTCTTTTGATAACTTCCCGCCCTTTACTGGTACGCATGCGTTTTAAAAAGCCGTGTACCCTTTTGTGGCGTCTTTGCTTCGGTTGATATGTCCTCTTCAATTGGTATCCTCCTCATAAAATTTCAAGACCGCTGAATTTTTTTCTTACCATTGAAATTATAGCTGACTCTTTTTCTCCCTGTCAAGGAAAAGGGAATTTTTCCTTTTACTCTGTTCAGTAAGTCCAAGCTATACTGTACTTACTGTAGATTTTTATTACCGTTTGTAATTGCAAAAAGATCTTTCCCATATTGCTTTCCATATAGGTTAAACTTTGTTCATAGAAATAGGTGCGTTCTATTTTTTACACTATTTTTAGCGATTGTTCGCCTGTTGATAGTTATCCCCAAAACTGTTAAGATTAGATTGCTTATATCTGTGTATGGGACCCTTTTTTTCCTCATTATCCCGACCTTTAACATTCCTATCTTTAACATCTTCCCCAGGGAGGTAATCTTTTGTCTGTAAATTATCTTGATTTAGTGTGGCAAAAAGTACTGGCCATTTTAAAAAATTATATATCTGCTTCGGCCCTTGAGACATGGTTCCATAATGCCCGGCTTATTGATATGCAGGGAAATACTATAGTTCTATCTGTAGCTAATGAATTTGCCCGCGATTATATTCAAAGCCGCTATTATCTCCTTTTACAGAAAGTATTACAAAAAATTCTCGGCCAATCCTCTCTTAAAATACAGATTATTTGTTCCTCCTCGCTAGATGAAATACAAGCAAACAACCTGGTAGATAACGGCACCAATTATTCTCTCTATCTTAACCCGAAATACACCTTTGATTCCTTTGTTGTAGGCAACAGCAACCGCTTTGCCCATGCTGCTTGTCTGGCAGTAGCTGAGTCACCGGCAAGTTCATATAACCCACTATTTATTTACGGGGGAGTCGGCCTCGGTAAAACCCATCTGATGCAGGCTATCGGCCACTACGTCTGTAATAATTTGCCTAACCTGCGGGTACTGTATATATCCTCAGAAAAATTTACTAACGACCTAATTAATGCTATCCGTGACGAGCAAACTGAAGAATTTAGGGCTAAATACCGTAATATAGATGTGCTCTTGATCGATGATATCCAGTTTCTGGCTAAAAAAGAGGCTACCCAGGAGGAATTTTTTCACACCTTTAATCATCTTTATGGGGCCAATAAACAGATCATCATTTCCAGTGACCGTCCCCCTAAAGAAATACCAACCCTGGAAGACCGCCTGCGTTCGCGTTTTGAATGGGGGCTTATTACAGATATTCAGCCGCCGGACTTTGAAACCCGAGTTGCTATCCTGCGCAAGAAAGCTTCCCTGGATAATATTAATATTCCCGATGAAATAATGTTCTTTATCGCCCAGAAGATAGATGCTAATATTCGGGAGCTGGAAGGTGCTTTACTCCGTATAGCAGCTTATACCTCTTTTACTAAAGAAGAGCTCACTTTAGAGTTAGCTGAAGAAATTTTACAACAAGCTCTCAATCTCTCTAATCCAAAGCCTATTACTATCAAACTTATTCAGGATACTGTAGCAAATTACTTTAATCTACGTCCGGAAGACCTAAAAGCAAAAAAACGCAGCCGTTCTATTTCCTATCCCCGCCAAATAGCGATGTACCTTTGCCGCGAATTAACCGATAATTCCCTACCTAAGATAGGCGCTGAATTTGGTGGCAGAGATCATACCACTGTATTACATGCTTATGATAAAATACGTAATGAGCTGAACACCAATCCATCCTTACCCCAAATATTATCTGAACTTAGACAACAAATAACTAACCAATAATCCACACAGTTTTATATTGTAGTTACTGCCTTATAATCCCTTACTCACAAATTAACAGCTCCTACTACTGCTACTACTATTTTTTAGATGATGAAAGTAGGTGTGTATTTAAGATGCATATCAATTGCCCCCAGCCTGACCTTTTAAATGCTGTTCAAAAAGTACAACGCGCTGTAGCTACTAATGACAATCTTCCCTATTTAACCGGTATTTTAATTAAAGCCCATAATAATAAGCTTACCCTGCATAGTACTGATCTTGACCTAGGTATCAAATTTAGCTTTGAAACTGAAGTTTTGATTGAAGGAGATATTTTGCTTCCAGCCCGGATATTTGCAGAAATGGTAAGAAAGTTACCACCTATAGATTTATCAATTAAAAGTTTAGATAATAATATGGTTGAAATTACATACCATCAATCCAAAATTCAACTAAACTGTTTTGACCCCAGTAACTTTCCTTCATTTCCAACTGTCGAAGCTAGTTTCCAAATTAAGTCCCAAGCTAACATACTGAAAGAAGCTATCCGCAAGGTAAGCATTGCTACCAACAGTGATGACCTGCAAAGCATTTTTAATGCTATTCTTTTAGAAAAAAAACAGGACCAAGAAAGCTTCAACCTGGTAGCTACTGATACTCACCGCCTGGCGGTATACAATAGCAACGGGATTCGTAACAGCGAAACTACCCTTAAAGCCCTAGTAGGTAGCAGAGCTCTAAATGAACTGGCCCGTATGTTAAGTAATGATGAAAGCCAGGTCATATTAACTGTGGGCCCAAATCAAATCGTAGTTGAACATGAAAATTTAGTACTTTACGCTCGCTTACTCAATGACAAATTTCCCCACTACCGGCAGATAATACCTCAAAGCGCCTCTACCACGCTAAAAATAAACACTAAAGAACTATTAGAGACAACTGAACGTGCTACCTTACTGGCCCGGGATGAGCTAAAACCTCGCTCCCATCTTGTGATGTTAAAAATAGATGATACCTTAAAAATTTCCAGCGAAGCCGCAGAAGTAGGTAAGTTAGAAGAAGAATTAACGGCAGACATTGAAGGGCAACCTATAGAAATAGCCTTTAATGGTCGTTACCTTTTGGATACTTTGAAAGTAATTGACAGCCAAGAAGTAGTTTTAGAGATGCAGGCCCCATTAAAACCTATTGTAGTCAAACCTGCAGATAATGATAATTATTTATGTCTTATACTTCCGGTCAGGATTCATAAACAGCTATAATAAACAGTAAGGGTGAAGGATAATAACTGAGATTACCATTAACACTGCTACTATCAGGCTGGATCAATTCATCAAATGGGCCGGGATTACCGCCACCGGGGGACAAGCTAAAGAAATTATTGCTTTAGGTTTGGTTAAAGTTAACGGGCAGATTGAAAAACATCGCAGCCACTTACTGGCTCCGGGCGATGAGGTGATTGTAAAGGGTGTCTGCTATAGAATTAAAGCAGCTCCAACTGACTAACTTTCGCAGTTATAATCAATTAAGCTGGGAATGTAAACCGGGGTTAAATATTATCCAGGGCCCGAACGCAGCCGGTAAGACAAATTTACTTGAGGCAATTGGCTACCTCTCTTTTGTCCGTTCTATACGCCAACAGCAGGACCAGAAAATTATGTCCCGGGGCAGCTCTTTTTTTAAAATAAAAGGCCTTTGCCTTAGCAATAAAGAACTAATGGAACTAGATATTGTTTATCAGAATAACAATAAAAAGTTAACAATAAACCGCAATCAGCATCGCTTAATTGACCTTTTAGGGATTTTTCCTGTTATTTTTTTTGGCCCTGATGATTTATACCTGGTTAAAGGTTCACCTTTCTACCGGCGCCAGTACCTGGACCGGGAAATCAGCATCAGGGACCGTTCTTATTGCCAGTGTTTACAGACTTACCGCCGCATATTATTACAGCGTAATCGCCTTTTAAGGGAAATTAAATATGGGAACTGCAAAGTGGAGGAACTTATACCCTGGAACAGTCAAATGGTGGCGACGGGAATAATTATTATCCATAAGAGGAGGCATTTTTTAGAAGCTTTAGCACCGCTGGTACAGGAAATTTACGCTGGCATGGGGGCTGGAGAATATCTTAGCTTACACTATAAACCCAATATAGCTAATGAGGAGGATTGGCTGGCCAAAATTACTGTCGTGGAAAGACAGGAAATCGAGGTTGGAATGAGTCTCTGGGGTCCTCACCGTGATGATTTCACTTTCCTATTAGACGACTTTGAAGCACGTTTCTTTGCCTCACAGGGGCAACAGCGTTCGGCCGTGCTAGCTTTAAAAATAGCAGAGGCCAATTATTTTAGGCAAACTATAGGCGTAATGCCGGTTTTGCTTCTAGATGATGTTTTTTCTGAGCTAGACCTTAACAGGCAGAGCGCATTACTGGAACTTTTGCAAGGTGCTGGCCAGACCTTCCTAACTACCACTGAAATAGCCAGACTGCCTCAAAATTTAATCTGTGATGCTACTTTATGGCAGCTTGATGGGGATAATAGTGATATACTTAAAATAATTAATTAGCATGGGAAGGAGGAATTTTTTTGTACTTGCATATTGGCAATGATTTGGCTGTGGCCTTTAATGATATTATTGCGATATTAAATTTGGAGACCTCCAGTAAGGCAGCAACTACCAAGGATTTTTTAAAAAAGAGTAACTCTGTAGCAAACCCTAACTTTCAGGAAAATGATTATAAATCATGTGTAGTTACTGACCGAACTGTATACTACTCTACAATTTCGTCAGGTACACTATTCAAAAGGGCAACGGCGCTGTTAAAATAGATTAAGACAGAGTAAGAGCTTATTGTTGTTAAACATCGCTTGTGCTACATTGGACCAGGAAAGTTCAGTAATGGAGGAAAAGATGGAACAACAACATACGGAGTATGATGCCAGTCAAATTCAAGTTCTGGAAGGTTTGGAAGCTGTACGCCGGCGACCGGGGATGTATATTGGCAGTACCGGGAGCAGAGGTTTGCACCAGCTTGTTTTTGAATTGGTTGATAATAGCATCGATGAAGCAATGGCCGGTTTTTGTACGAAAATAGATTTAACTATCCATAAAAATGGTAGCCTGACTGTGACTGACAATGGCCGTGGCATACCGGTAGACACCCATGAAATGACAGGCTTAAAAGCAGTGGAAGTAGCGTTAACCATGCTTCATGCCGGCGGTAAATTTGGTGGCGACGGTTATAAAGTAGCCGGCGGCCTGCACGGGGTCGGCTTGTCAGTTGTTAATGCTCTCTCGGAATGGTTAGAAATAAAAATAAAACGTGACGGCAAGGTTTACCAGCAAAGATACCAGAAAGGTGTTAAAGTAACCGAATTAAAGGTTATTGGCAAAGCCAGCGGCAGCGGCACCCAGGTTACTTTTATGCCTGACAGGGATGTTTTTGAGGACACCAACTTTCAGAGTGAAATTATTCGTAGGCGTTTACTGGAGCTGTCATTTTTAAACCGGGGCATTAAAATTGTTTTTACAGATGAAAGGATTAATTCTAAGGAAATTTATCGCCATAATGGCGGCCTGGTTGATTTTATTCGCTATCTGAATAAAAATAAGACAGTCATTCATAATAAACCCCTTTATTTTAGTGTTGAAAAAGATGAAATCCAGCTAGAAATAGCTATGCAGTACAATGACGGCTACAATGAACTTATTTTATCCTACGCTAATAATATTCACACCGGTGAAGGCGGTACCCACGAAATAGGTTTTAAAACAGCATTGACCAGGGTTGTCAATGATTATGCCCGGCGTTTTAATATTTTAAAAGAAGGTGATAGTAACTTATCCGGGGAAGATATTCGCGAAGGATTAACAGCGGTAATCAGCGTTAAAGTCTTAGAACCACAGTTTGAAGGCCAGACCAAAACAAAACTTGGCAATACAGAGGTAAGGGGGATTGTTGACAGCCTGGTAGCCGAAAATTTAAGTGCTTACCTAGAAGAAAATCCCACCATTGCCCGCCGGATCGTTGATAAAGCTTTAAATGCTTTTCGCTCCCGGGAGGCTGCTCGTAAAGCACGGGAATTAACCCGCCGCAAGAATGCCCTGGAAATCAGTTCTTTACCTGGTAAGCTGGCAGATTGTAGTTTAAAAGACCCTGCCCTGTGCGAATTATACCTGGTAGAAGGCGATTCTGCCGGCGGCTCGGCTAAGCAGGGCCGTGATCGCCGTTCGCAGGCAATTCTTCCCCTGAGGGGTAAAATATTAAACGTGGAAAAGGCCCGCCTGGATAAAATACTCAACAATGAAGAAATCAGGACTATTATTACAGCACTGGGGACGGGTATTGGCGATGATTTTAATCTTGATAAGGCGCGCTACCACAAAGTGATTTTGATGGCCGATGCCGACGTTGACGGCTCGCACATTAGAACCCTATTACTAACCTTTTTTTATCGTTACATGAGGCCTTTGATAACCGAAGGGTATATTTATATAGCCCAGCCGCCTCTCTATAAAGTATACCGGGGCAAAGAAGAACACTATCTTTATAAAGAAGAGGAGCTGGAGAAATTTTTAAAAGACCATGGCAATAAACGCTGGCAGGTCCAGCGCTATAAAGGCCTGGGCGAGATGAATGCGGAACAGCTCTGGGAGACAACTATGAACCCGGAAACAAGGACTTTGCTGCGCGTGACTCTGAGCGATGCTATTGAAGCTGATGCAATTTTTAACATTTTAATGGGGCATCGGGTTGAGCCGCGCCGACAGTTTATCCAGCAGCATGCCCATGAAGTTAGAAACTTGGACATCTAAAACTGACTTTTTTACTTTTTTAGTTTTATCTCTACTGCAAACTTGAGAAAAACAAAAAAAATGACCTCCAAATACACCTTTGACAGTGATATTGGAGGTTTTTTCGTGCTATTTTTATCTGTTATTTCACTGGTATTGATGATATTGTCCGCCGCTTGTTGTATAGCTGTTTAAAACGGTACTAGTTGTCATCGTTTTCATTGTCGGTACCTGGTAGTATCCCTTTTGATTCATGTATTGCCACACTTCATAAGCTTGCTCGGCACAGTTGATAGCACCCTGTTGCAGCATCCGCCGCAAATTGGGGTCTGCTCATTCCAGGGATGCCCTCATCCGCAGGCCGGCGGAGGCTTTGTGGCAGCGCAGCATGCCGCTGGCCACATCCCGGTCATCCATATCGTTAATAGAAGTATTGGGACTCTGGCTGGTTGGGTTATCCAGGCCGTAAACAGGAGTCACGTTTCTAGGTCCCCGGTAGGGAACAGCCTTGCTGATGCCCCGCTGGTTTATGCCTTGAACCATATTGTTATATTCCTGACTCATAAATTGGATTTGTTTATCCAGGATAGATTTTAACTGCGGGTCCTTTACATGGGGGCGGTAAAGCTGGAATTGATTAATTCCGTCCACTGTGTCAGTTAAAACTTCATGGACTTCCATAACTTCATGAGCACCTAAATGAGCAGCCATAGGAAGAATTTCCTCCTCCATATTTAATTTAATCGCGGTTATATTATTCCCACTTCAGGGCTGATTATTAAAAGGTTTTTCTAAAAGCTGGAACCTTTTTAACAGGAAAACGTCTATCCAGTTAGGAATAATATTTTAAATAAAAAGGAGAGGGTGAAATAAAGTGAAGAGTATCTGGTGGCGCATGCTTGGCTGGCAACTAATTTTGCTGCTACTAATGTCTTTCTTTCCTGGAGCGGCTCTGGCGGCAGAGAAAGCGGACGTTACCCTGGAGCAGGCAATTCGCCTGGTCAAAGAAAACTTTGACATCCCGGCAGGGTTTACCAAATTTGAATCCAGCTATAACAGCTACGACAACCGCTCCCTCTGGTCCCTAAATTGGAGCGCTCCCGAGGAACCGGGGGGCAATTTTAGTGCTCAGGTAGACGCCAGGAGCGGCGAGATCATTAACATGCGACTGTGGCAGTATGAGCAGCGCACTCCGGAGCAGGGCTTGCAACTGCCGCTAATCTCTGCAACTGAAGCCCGGGAAATGGCCACGGAGCTGGTTAAACGCTTATTGCCGCAGCGGTTGACAGAATTAAAACTCCTACCGGCTGAAGACCAGCTCGTTCCTTTGAACCCCTATGATCGGGTTACCTATTCGGTGCGCTGGCAACGGGTAGTAAACGGCATTCCGGTTGAAGGTGACGGAGTAACAGTGGATGTACTGGGCGATAAGGCCCAGATAGTAGGCTATTATCTGAACTGGACCGAGGCTGATTTCCCTGCGCCTGAGGGGGCTATATCACAGCAGCAGGCACGGCAAGTATTTGAGGATAACGAGATGCTGAAGTTACAGTATTTTTTAGCCGACATCAGGCCGTTGGCTGAGGCGGGGGAGAAAAAACAGCCGCAGCTAGTTTACCGCCTTTACCATCCTTCCAATGGGGTAATTGATGCCCTGAAGGGCGAACCGCTGCAGCTGGAAGATGGGATGTGGCTCCGTGACGGCGGCTTGGGCGGCATGGGTGAGGCTGTAGATATGGCGCAAAAAAGCATGGCTAACGGTGGCGCACCTGTGCCTTTAAGCCCGGAAGAACTGCAGGAGATCGAAAGGACCGCCAAGCTTATCAGCCAGGCGGAAGCCATTGCTGCCTTTAAAAAATGGGTTGAGGTGCCTGCTTACCTTACCTTGAGCAACGCTAACCTGATGGCTGACTGGCAGGAACCGGAAACCCGCATCTGGAACCTGAGTTGGCATAATGAACAGGCAGAAGCGGGCCAAATCCGCTACCTGAGCGGGCGTGTTAACGCCGTTACCGGAGAGTTAATGGCTTTTGACCTATACTATGAGCCTGCTGATCCCAGTAAACCAGGCAGCCTGGACCGGGAAAAAGCTCAGAAAATGGCCGAATCTTTCCTTAAACAGGTGCAGCCGCAGCGCGTCGGGCAAGTTGAGCTGGATAAGAATTATGTTTCTGACTGGGATCCCCAGCCGTTAAAGCAGGGTGAAAACCCGCGCATGCAGCGCTTTAATTACCACCGTGTGGTTAACGGCTTGGTATTCCCAAGTAATGGTATGAACATAGCGATAGATACAGTAGCTAAACGGGTTACCAGCTACGGTTTATCCTGGCAAAATCTTAATTTCCCCGCCCCCAAAGGGCTCCTTACAGTCCGGCAGGCAAATGATGCTTTTCTGGCGGAACGTCCCCTTACTTTAACTTACACCCAGGTTTATGCACCTAATAAACCGGCTCAAATGCGCCTGGTCTACCAGCCCACAGTTGCCCCCGGCAAACCGTTTTTTGAGCTAATCGATGCTAAAAACGGCCAGCCGCTGGACTGGCAGGGCAAACCGCTTGCGCAGCAGCCGCAGGCTTATCGTTTTAACGATATTGAAGGTCATTTTGCCGCCAAGGAAATTAACCTGCTAGGGCAAGCGGGTATCTTTGGCGAATACGGGGACGCTTTTCATCCTGATGAAAAAATTACTACCGTATCGTTGCTGCGGGCCATGTTGATGGCCAATGAGGGTGTCTGGGCAATAAATGAACTGACAGACGAACAAATATTAAAACGGGCCAGGGAACGTAAGTGGCTGCAGGAGGACCTGGCTGCGGCGGATACGGTTAACCGGGAAACCCTGGCTAAGTTTATGGTGCGGATGTTAAACCTGGAGCGGGCTGCCGCTATTGAAAATATTTACAAGGTACCTTATGCTGATAGCGGGGAATTTTCGCAGGGCTCCCTTGGTTACGTAGCCCTGACCTGGGGTTTGGGGATTATCCGGGGCGACGGCAATAATTTTGTCCCAGAACACCCTGTCACCCGGGCCGAGGCGGCGGTCGCCCTGGTAAGGGCCCTGGCAAATAAATAAAAAAAAACAAGCCTGTCTTATTTTAACAG
>JAAYGJ010000079.1 GCA_012727745.1 Clostridia bacterium
ACGTGCGAGGTTTTCATATAGATAGATGCCTGTACCAGCAGCTACAAAAAAGTTTCAATCAAATGTTCGTTATATATAAAATTATATTATACATAGGCTGACAGCGCAATTATATTAATTTATAGTTGTTGCCTACTTATGTGCTCTTAATAATAGCCAAAGCAGCGGGGAGGTACCGTCAAGAATTTTGTGTAAGTAGGTAGAGTAAGGTAAGTTGCATAAATTAATATATAGACAGATAACTATATAACAATATATAATTAAAGTTGAGTGAGGTGATATAAATGGAGCAGCTGATGGAGTATCTCAAGGTTTTAGCTGATCCTACCCGCATTAAAATAATAAAGTTCCTGCTACAAGGTGATATGTATGTCTGCGAACTGGTAGAGGTTATGGGCGTAACCCAGCCGACCGTATCCCAGCATTTAAGAAGACTCAAAGCAGTAGGCTTAGTTGAGGAGAACAAAGAAGGGCAACGTATCCGCTACCGGCTGGTAAAAGATAAGATGGAGGAATATGAAGCGACATTAAAGTGTTTTCTGGCAAAGCCTATTTATGATATTCCCCAGATGCAACCGGAATGGGAACGTTACCAGAAGGCAGTAGCTGGAGGAATAGTTTTAACCTGCTGTTTGGCTGAGGAGGATAAAGGCTAATAGATATATAAAACCTGGGAGATGTTTTTTAGAGATGAGTAACCGGCAGAAATTATTATTAATTGTTAGTGTCTTTTTAGCAGCCTATTATTTGCCCTTCCAGCATCCCAGAATGCAAAACGCCATTCTGGAGAGTTTTTATATGCTGCAGGAATACAGCAGGGAGCATGTCCTCTTCTGCTTGCTACCGGCCCTCTTTATTGCCGGGGCCATGAGTAATTTCTTATCCCCGCAGGCGGTCTTGAAATACCTGGGTCCGGAGAGCAATAAAGTGACGGCTTACGGGGTGGGGGCTGTGTCAGGAGCAGTATTGGCCGTATGCTCCTGTACGGTTTTGCCGTTGTTTATGGGCATTTATAAGCGCGGCGCCGGCTTGGGGCCGGCTATTGCTTTCCTTTACTCGGGACCGGCCATCAATATCCTGGCTATTATTCTTACAGCCAGGATTTTAGGCTGGCAGCTCGGCCTGGCCCGGGCTGCGGGAGCAGTTTTATTTTCAGCGGTTATTGGCCTGATCATGGCCTTCCTCTTTAGAGGAGAAGAGCAGGAAAGGGTTAAAGACTTGCAGATGCCGAACGGACAGGGGGAAACGGGGCGCTCTTTAGGCCAGACTACGCTGTACTTCCTGGTGCTGGTTTTTATCCTCATTTTTGCCGCCTGGGGTAAACCGGCGGAAAATGCGGGCTTTTGGTTTGCTGTTTATAACTTAAAATGGTATCTGGTAGCAGGGCTTCTTATTGCCCTAGCCTTTATGCTAAAGTCGTGGTTTAACCGCTCGGAAAGGCGGGCTTGGCTGGAGACCACCTGGGACTTCAGTATTAAAATCCTGCCGCTACTTTTTGCCGGGGTGCTGGCAGTAGGTTTCCTCATGGGTAGGCCTAATATGGATACTGGCCTTATACCTGCCCGGTATATCGGAACGCTGGTAGGCGGCAATAGCCTGGCGGCAAACTTCCTGGCTGCAGTTGTAGGTGCCTTGATGTACTTTGCCACTTTAACGGAAGTGCCTATTGTCCAGGGCTTGATTGGTTCTGGCATGGGACAGGGACCGGCTTTAGCCCTTTTGCTGGCCGGCCCGACCTTGAGCCTACCTAGTATACTGGTAATTAACAGGGTATTGGGTTTGAAAAAGACGGGAGTTTTTATAGGACTGGTTGTAATAATGGCTACCTTGACCGGGATGTTGTTTGGCACGTTAGCGGGGTAGGGTTAAAAATTAAATTAAAAAAGAAAGGGGACTAAGCGATTATGGAAATTAAGGTATTAGGTACAGGCTGCGCTCGCTGCAATAAGTTAGAACAAAACGTGATCAATGCCCTGGCGGAAATGGGCGTAGCTGTCGGCGTAGAAAAGGTAACGGACCTCAATAAAATCACCGACTATGGGGTAATGATGACCCCGGGGCTGGTTATTAACGGCAAGGTAAAAGTTTCCGGCCGTGTGCCTGATAAAGAAGAAATTAAAAAGTTAATAAATGAAGAAAGAAGCTGATGGGGGGGTAATTATGAGCAATAACAGCAAAACAGGCATCTGTTGTGGATGTAAAAATGAGTTTGAAGTTGCAGCAGGAAATAAAAACTGCTGCAACCCGGTGAGGAACTCCCAATGTTGTAGTACCGGACAGGATTGCTTAAGAACTGTAAATATTGATTTTTTGTACCTGGATTTAAGTGAATGTACCCGTTGCCTGGAAACTGAAACTAACCTTGAAGAAGCTATTAATGACGTGGCTCAGGTTTTAGCTGCGACCGGCGTGCAGGTAAAAGTACAAAAGACTAAAGTCGAAAGTGAAAAGCAGGCTTTAGAATTGGGCTTTATTAGTTCCCCTACCATTCGTATTAACGGCCGGGATATCCAAATGGACCTAAAAGAGAGCCCCTGCGAATCTTGCGGAGATTTATGTGGCGATGAGGTTGACTGCCGCGTCTGGGTTTATCAGGGAAAAGAGTATACTGCTCCGCCCAAAGGGATGATCATTGAGGCAATACTCCGGGAAGCCTACGGAAGGATACCAGAGGGTAGCCCGGAGCCGCTGCCGCTAGCAACTCTTCCCGATAACCTCAAAAAATTTTTCCGGGCCAAAGCTAAAAAAGAAAGCAATTCATGTTCTTGCAGTTAAGTTGCTGTGCCCGGCAATAGTTGCTGCTAACTGCAAGCAAAAGCAGGTGAGATCGTTAGTGAAATCACCTGCTTTGCGTTTAAATTCCTGCGGCTATTATTTTTTTACCTTTCTGGGATAGTGACTGTTACTTCATTAGACGGAAGGTTGCTGTTATCGTCCTGGTTTAAAGCCACTATCCGGTATCTATAGGCAGAGCCGGGGTTGATATTAGTATCGTTATAAGTAGTTTCCTTAATTATGGCTATGCTCTTGTAAGGGGAATCTGGAGTACGACGTTCGACCGAATAAAGAATGTTGCCCTTACCTGCTGAACTCCACTCCAGGGTTATCCTGGGGGCATTTAGCTGCGGGTCCACCTGCAATCTGGCTTTAAGTTCAGGTGCTTTGGGTGCTGCACTGCCGTTGCCTGGAGAAGTGGTGCCCTTACTGAGCTGATGCTCGGGCAGGTCGCACCTGTCAGGTAATATTGTCTGCGGTGGCAGTTGAACCTGTCTAACAGTTTCCGGCGGGCAGCCGCCGCTTTGCCCCGGGCCAGGGACGTTGGCCAGGTGGGGCACACCTTCATGGCGCGGATCGGTACAAATGCTCACCATTCCCGGTACGCTGCCGCCGCTGTGGAGGGGGCATACTTCCTTAGGCATAGCCAGCTTAGCATCTTCAGCCCGGCCCGAGGGGTCTTCGGGACGATTTAAGAAGATGCCGTTGGTAACACTGGGGCAGGCAGGAGAGGCCAGCTGGCCGGAGGTGGTACAGACAGGAGCTTCAACCCAGGCTTCAGATATTTTTTTGGGCAGCATCTCCTGCGTAAAGATCTCTTTGACTATATATTCTTTAGGAGTCAGGTCGCTGGGTAACTGGCCCGACTTGGCATCCACATCCGCATAGATTATGCCGCCGGGTCGGGGGAAATTTTGTACAGGTTGGCCCTCTAAGGCAAAGCTGATAACTTTTTTCCAGATTAACGCCGGGTGACCGCCGCCGGCAGCATTGCGCAGGTAGTGTTTAGGATCAGTAGGGTCATAACCCATCCACACCGCTGCTACCAGTTCAGGTGTATAGGCTACAAACCAGGCGTCTTTAGAGCCGTTTTTACCCCTGTATTCCGGCAAATCGGGTAAAGAAGTAGTGCCTGTTTTCCCTGCTACCGGACGGTTTAAACGGGCGTTGGTGCCGGTGCCGGAGTTAACCACCGTAGTCAGCATATCGGTCATTATATAAGCGACCTGTTCGCTCATGACAGCTTTTTTATTGGGGCGGACTTCAACCAGCACGCGGTCATTGCGGTCAGTAATCTTGGTAACAACATGGGGTTCTATATAAATACCCTGGTTGGCAAAAGCCCCATAAGCGGCCGCCATTTGCAGGGGCGAAACACCGGTAGTCAGGCCTCCCAGGGCCAGGGACAGGTTTCTGTCGCTGGCCTGCAGGGGCAGACCTAACCTGCAGCCAAATTCATAACCGCTGTCAATACCGATGATGTTAAGCATTTTTACGGCAGGAATATTAACTGACCAGCGAATAGCTTCCCGCATACTGATCAGGCCGCGATAACGGTGGTCATAGTTGGCCGGCGCATAGGGCGGGTTGCCGGGATAGCTTACCGGAATATCATCAAGGACGTAAGCAGGGGAATAGCCCTGCTCCAGTGCCGGGCCGTATACTACCAGGGGCTTGATGGTAGAGCCAGGCTGGCGTTCGGACTGGGTAGCGTAGTTAAAACCGCGCCGGGTAGTATAATTTCTGCCCCCGACTATACCCCGCACTTCACCGCTGCGGTGGTCGATGACCACCATAGCGCTTTCAACTATGCGTTCATCAGTACCGGGAGGGAAGTTTTTTTCGTCCTGATATACTCTTTCCATTTCGCTCTGGATGCGGGGGTCCAGGGTGGTGTAAATCCGCAGCCCGCCCTGGTAGAGCAGAGAGGAGCTCAGGCCTTCTTTTTCCAGCAGCGTACTGGCTTCGTCTATAACAGTATCGATAAAATAAGGAAATTTGACTGCATCGGTTTTTGAAGCCTGATGAAATTCTAACTCCTGGGCTTTGGCTGCTTCTGCCTGCTCGGCCTCGATAAAGCCCAGCCGCACCATATTGTTTAAGACTTGAGCCTGGCGCTTTTTAGCGGCAGGGAGTTTTTCTTTATCAAATGGTGAATAAGTGCCGGGTGACTGGATAATTCCCGCCAGCATGGCTGCTTCGGCCAGGTCCAGTTCAGAGACAGATTTACCGAAATAATAGTGGGAAGCTGCCTCCACGCCGTAGATGCCGGGGCCGAGGTAGACAATATTGAGATAGTTCTCCAGAATTTCGTCCTTGGTATAAGTGCGCTCCAGCTGTATGGCCATCAGGGCTTCCTGAATTTTACGCGAATACTTCTTTTCGGTTGGGTTTTCGATAAAGGCGTTTTTGGCTAACTGCTGGGTGATAGTGCTGCCGCCTTCACGGATATCGCCGCTGCGCAGGTTAGTCCAGAAGGCGCGCAGGATGGCTTTGAGGTCAACCCCGTGGTGTTGGCGAAAGCGTTCATCTTCAATAGCTATCACCGCGTTTTGCAGGTTTATGGGCACCTGGTCCAGGGATACGATGACCCGGTTTTGCTCGCCGTGCAGTTCCTCTACCAGTTGCCCGTCTTTATCATAGATAAAGGTAGTCATAGCCAGGTTTAGATCTTTCGGGTCCCAGTCGGGCATAGCCCGGACGACACCGATAGTTAAACCGGCTGCTGCTCCCACGGCGATGACACCCAGGAAAATAATTAGCAGGATGGCAACGCGAAAAATATTTAATCTACGCTTGCGTTTTTTGCTTTTCTGGGGAGTCATTAGGAAGATGACCTCCTTTTAACTTTTACAATTATAGCACAGGGGAAAGCATTTAGGAACTTTATTTGCTTGAACGATAATTGGCGCATATGTTAAACTTATACAAGCGGTTAACTTTATAGACGTTACTGGGAGCCAAAAGGTTGCAGTATTATCAATGCATTTATTGTTATTGTTAAAACGATAACAGTCAAGGTGTGAAAATAGCGGGGGGCAGGCTTCAAATTGAGATCGGCGCAGCCGGTTTCGACTGGCTTTACCCCTCTTAACTTCGCACCTCTCATTTCTATGTTTAAGGGAGGCGTTTTGTTGGAACGGGAAGTTGAGCGGCAGCTAAGAATATTGCGCCGCGGTGTAGCCGAAATTGTACCGGAAGAAGAACTTAAAAGCAAAATTAATAAATCTCTCCGCACCGGCAAGCCCCTGCGGGTCAAATTGGGGCTGGACCCCACAGCTCCTGATATTCACCTGGGGCATACTGTAGTTTTACAAAAGCTGCGCCAATTTCAAGAACTGGGGCACCAAATAATTATTATTATCGGCGATTTTACCGGGCGCATTGGCGACCCTTCCGGTAAGTCGGAGACCCGGCACCAGTTGACGGAGGCGGAAGTGAAGGCCAATGCGGAAACATATAAGGAGCAAATCTTTAAGATACTCGACCCGGACTTGACCCGGGTAACTTTCAACAGCCATTGGCTGGCGCCTTTAAGTTTTGCCGACCTCATTCAACTGGCAAGGAAGGTTACGGTTGCCAGGATGCTGGAAAGGGATGATTTTGCCCGCCGTTACCAGCAAAATCAACCTATTGGTGTCCACGAGTTCTTTTATCCGTTAATGCAGGGCTATGATTCTATTGCCCTGGATGCTGATGTGGAGCTGGGTGGCACTGACCAGAAGTTTAACCTGTTGATGGGTCGCCAGTTGCAACGGGAATATGGGCAGGAACCCCAGGTGGCTATGATGATGCCGATTCTGCCTGGCCTTGACGGTATACAAAAAATGAGTAAAAGCCTGGGCAACTATATTGGTATCAATGAAACGCCCCGGGAAATATTTGGCAAAACCATGTCCTTGCCTGATGAGATGATGCTTACTTATTTTGAGCTCGTAACTACTGTACCTTTAGAAGAACTGGAGCACCTTAGAGATGGGCTGGCGAACGGTAGCCTTCATCCCCGGGATGTCAAGATGCAACTGGCCCGGGAAATCGTAACCATGTATCATGGCGAAGCAGCCGCCAGGGAGGCTGAAAAGGAATTTCGCCAGGTTTTCCAGCAGGGCGGTTTACCTGATGACATACCCGTGGTAACTGTCGCTGCAGGTGTGGTATGGCTACCGCGTTTGCTGGTGCAGGCCGGCCTGGCCCCCAGCACCAGCGAAGCTCGCCGCCTAATTTGTCAGGGAGCGGTAAGGCTGGATGGCGAACGTTTCCTTGACCCCGAGGCGGAAATAGAGGTCCGGGACGGGTTAATTCTGCAGGCCGGCAAACGTAGATTTGCGCGCTTAGCCTTGCTCGAGTCAGAGTAAAAAGATTTTTACACGTTTTAATCACCTCCTGAGTATATTTGTATACTGGGGGGTGATTGTTTTGCGGCGGCGATGGCGACGTCCGGGGCAGCGGTCCTGGTGGCCGGTAATGTTTATCGCAATTATTGTCCTTGCAACGCTGTTTTTATGGGAATGGCGCCTGCGCCCGGCTATGGAAGCAGTTGCTATTAAACAGGCCCACTGGGCAGCCAATGAGGCTATTCAAAAGGCGGTACTTGAGCACCTGGAAGGTCAGGTTAACTACAACAGTCTGATTAAACCCGGTAGTGATGCCAGCGGGCAGGTAGTTTTTATGCAGGCTGATACCCTGACTATTAGCCGCCTCCAGGCCCACACCCGGCTGGCCATTGAAGAAAGCCTGGCCGCGTTGCGGGGAA
>JAAYGJ010000080.1 GCA_012727745.1 Clostridia bacterium
AATGGCTGCAGCCAGTTGATCTAGCCCATAATAACGGTCTAACTGGTCACGCAAAAGGTTGGTCACTACCACTAAGTCAGCTTTCACTTGGCCGGTTAGCAGGTTCAGAGTGCCTTCATCTACTTCCAGGACAGCTACCTGCTGCGGTGGTCCCAGGAGGGCAGTGGCTACTCCAGCCGGCATATTGGCGCCTTCGCTATTATGGGTCACTTTCAATCCTGATGCTCTCAATATAGTAGCCAGCAGATTGGTGGTGGTAGTTTTGCCATTAGTGCCGGTAACGATGATTACTTTTTCGTAAGCAGCAGTTAAATGTTTCAGCAGTGCCGGGCTTATTTTCAGGGCCAGATAGCCCGGCAGAGAGGTGCCACCGCGTTTGAACCAGCGGCAGCATGTTGCTGCCAGGCGGCCGACAACGATTGTCAGGAAATTCCGCAGCATTTTCTCACCCCGTTTAGGCCGCCGCAGAGTGGGAGCGACACAGGCGGCGGCGAATAGTAGTCAACATCAGGGTCAATTCTTCCATTTTAAACAGCCAGGCCAGGAAGCCGTAACTAACTATACCGGTGCTGATTAGCAGTACCAGCTCTAAACCTTCACGTAGCAGGCGCGGCCAGGTTGAAGGCAGCGCCAGAAAGTTATTTGTAAAGTACACTACAAAGCCCATAATCAGAGCCGCAAGCAAGCTTTTTATTATAGTTCCAAGCAACTGCCTGGCAAAGGGTGTCTGTACTTTTTTCTGTAAGTAGTGGATTAACAGGGTAATATTAACAAAACCGGCCAGGGAATAAGCCAGAGCCAGGCCGCGGATGCCAAAGAACGGTCCCAGTGTGAAATTTAAACTCGTACCAACCGCCAAGGTTACCAGACCAATTTTCAGGGGAGTAACCGTATCCTGAATAGCATAAAATGCGCGGCTAATAATTTCATAAGCGCCATAAGCAACTATGCCCAGAGCATAAAAAACCAGGGCTTCGGTAGTTACCAGGGTATCGGAGCTGGTAAAACGGCCATGCTGGAACAAAATGCTGATTACCTGTTGTCCCAGGACTATTAGACCGACAGTTGCCGGAAGGGATATAAATATAATTGTACGTAAAGATCCTGCCAGGTAGTGGGTAAAAGAGGCATAATCCTTCTGGGCAGCAATACGCGATAAAGCCGGTAACAGGGCGATGCCGATTGCCGCAGCAAAGGCTATCGGTACCATTACTACCCGGCTGGAAAGAAGCAAGGCATTAATAGATCCCCGGGGCAGCAAAGAGGCGATAAAGGTCTGGTTAAAAAAGAGGTTTAATTGGGTAATAGAGAGACCTATGGCTACCGGCAGCATTAATTTTAATATTCTGCGGATCCCCGAGTTCTGCCAGTCCAGTATCAGGAGGTAGCGGGGGCGCAGGCGCCATACCCCCCATACCTGTATCATGAAATTAAGAATAGCACCAATCAAAGTGGAAATAGCAAAGGCGGCAATGCTGTGTTTAGGGGACAGAGCTAAGCCGAATACAATAATAGCTGCATTGTATACCAGGGGGCCGATAGCTGTACCGATAAAAGACTGGTAAGCATACTCGGTTCCCATAAGAACGCCGTTCAGACAATGGAAGAGAATAGCAACTAGGACAATTCGCGTCAGGTAGGCAGTATATGCCACCTGTTCCAGATTGAACCCGGGTGCTATCAGGCGCACCAGCAAAGGAGCGGCCAGCATGGCCATCACTATAGCTAGGCCTACAACCAGCAGAACCAAATTAAAAGCTGTACTGACAGTATTCCAGACCGCTTTTTCGTTGCGCTCGGTCAGGTAGCCGGTCAGTACAGGAATAAAGGCGGAACTAATCCCTCCGCCTACCAGAATTAGATAAATCGTATCGGGAATGACAAAGGCGGTGTTAAGCATGTCCGCCAACTGGTTTTGCCCAAATTGGGCTGAGATGGCTGTATTGCGTAAAAACCCTAGTACACGTGATAGGGCGGCCGAAACGCTCATTATTACCGCGGAACGAACCAGACCCATAGTAGCTCGTTCTGTCACAATTAACCTTCCTCATTAAGCATTGTTAACACCATAACTGTATTTTAATCGTTTGGGGTGAAAAAAGATAGTCTCCTGGATTGGTAGCTATACATGTCTCATTATTCACACAAACTTAAACCTATCACGCCGGCAACAATTAGCAATAGTGAAGTTAATTTCAAAGCACTGGCTGTTTCCTTAAACCACAGTATGCCAATCAGAGCAATAAGGCCAGTGCCCAGGCCGGACCAGATGGCATAAGCGATGCTTACCTCAATTTTTTTGAGGGCAAATACCAGGGTAGTAAGGCTTAAGGCATACATGATATACATGATCACTGTTGGTAAAAGGTTATTAAAACCCTGCGATAGTTTGGCTGAAGTAGTGCCTGCTACTTCCAGGATTATTGCCAGCAATAAATAAAACCAGCTCATTTATTCTTTAGACCGCCTGTAAACGTTGCCCCTGGCCAGGGCGATAGTTTCACCGTCAGTAGTAGTAACAGTTACCCGGTAGACCCCGGTGCGCCGGGTAAGGTGTTCTTGCTCGGCAGTAGCCAGCAATTTGCTTCCCGGAAGTGCTGGTGTCAGATAGTTAATTGTCACTGTCAGGGCTAAGGCAGGATCGCCGTGGGAATTACTGGCCAACCCCAGGGCAGTATCTGCCAGGGTGAATATGGCGCCCCCGTGACCGATACCATGAAAATTTAGCATGCTATCTTGCAGGCACATACTAACCCGGGCATAACCCGGCGCCAGTTCCAGAAGTTTAATCCCAAGATACTGGGGAAATGGGTCGGCAGCAAATTTATCTTTTATTTCCTGCAGTTGGTCCATTACACCATCTCCTAAAAAAGTTAGCTATAGAAGCCTGGCGAACTTTACCATACAAAATATCGCAGCGGCCAGGTATTATTATACTATAGCTGGTGTTTTTTTGCTTTTAATAAAATTAGAAGTAACAATTCGTATTTTTGTGTCATCTGGCTTGACTGGAACATTTCTGTTTCCAGCGGCGTCAATATATAGTAAGAAAAGATTTTTTTGGGAGGTGATTATTGAAAAAGCAATTAAAAACCACATAAATTAAAAACAACTTAATTAACGTAGAAGAAGTGAAGGTTGTTTTTAAAACATGAGAGGACGAAGGTGATGGGCAAGTACTTACCGACTGGCCGT
>JAAYGJ010000081.1 GCA_012727745.1 Clostridia bacterium
GCGCCATGCTGCCTTACTACCTCCATAACTTCCTTCACCGAACCGCCGGTAGTAATAACGTCCTCAACCACCAGCACCCGTTCCCCCGGCTCTAACTTAAAACTGCGGCGCAGGGTCATAACCCCGTTTTCCCGCTCGGCGAACAAAAACCTGGTACCCAGATAGCGAGCAATCTCATAGGACATCACAATAGCACCTATAGCCGGACCAATAACCGTAGTTATACCCTGGCCTTTAAAGTGTTCCGCCAGGTTATGGCAGAGCAGGGCGTTCTCTTCCGGATACTGCTGAACGCTGGCACACTGTAGATAGTGGGCGCTGTGCCGACCGGAGGTTAAAACGAA
Source organism: Clostridia bacterium (assembly GCA_012727745.1). Taxonomy (GTDB): domain Bacteria; phylum Bacillota; class DSM-521; order Neomoorellales; family Neomoorellaceae; genus JAAYGJ01. Next base: position 345 of record JAAYGJ010000081.1, read on the forward strand.
GTGTCCTTCCCACAGCACTCCTGTACGTTTAAATAAGTCCATAATCTCTTGCTTGCTTAACATCTGCCTCACCCCATTTTTAAATTTGTACTGCACCTATAAGTTCCCTGACATCATCTATTCCCTGCGCCGCCACATAGTCTTCCAGGCCCTCGATTATTTCTATCAAAGCCCTGGGGTTGACCAGGCTGGCTGTTCCTACTGCAACAGCCGTGGCGCCAGCAAGCATAAATTCAATGACATCATGAGCTGTCATAATCCCACCCATACCTATAATCGGTACCTTTACTGCCCGGGCTACCCGCCAGACAGCATAAAGGGCTACCGGTTTGATAGCCGGGCCGCTTAAACCGCCAATGATGTTACCTAGAGCGGGACGGCGCGTTTCGAGGTCAATAGCCATTCCCCGGAGGGTGTTAATTAGCGCCAGGGCATCGGCCCCGGCATCAACTACTGCTTTGGCTACTTCCGTAATATCAGTAACATTCGGAGTCAGTTTAACTATTACCGGCAAGCTGGTCTGCTTTTTTACCGCCGCCGTTACCTGCGCCGCCATCTCCGGTACAGTGCCAAAAATAATCCCGCCTTCCTTAACATTGGGGCAGGATATATTGACTTCCAAAGCCTTAATGCCTGCTTCCCCACTTAAACGGGAAGCCAGCTCGGCATATTCGCTTATTGTTCTACCGGCAATATTTACAATTAATGGTGGCTTTAACTGGCGTAAATAAGGCAGTTTTACTTGTACGAATTTTTCAACACCCGGGTTTTGTAGCCCAATAGAGTTTAACAGGCCACTGTAAGTCTCACTTATACGGGGCGGCGGGTTACCGGGAGTGGGGTGTAAGGTAAGCGTTTTGACAACAATTGCTCCCAGTCGGTTTAAATCTATAAAGGGAGCCAGCTCTTCACCGAAGCCAAAAGTACCTGCAGCCGGCATTACCGGGTTCTGCAAGGTTATGCCTGCTATTTCCACTTCCAGGCTGCCTTGATGTCCCTTTACAGCCTGCACTCGCTCCATAATTAATCCTCCCAACATACAGCAGCCGCATTGAAAACCGGGCCGCAGCTACAAACATTTTCATATTTTTTATGGCCAGAAGCGTCACAAACAGCTGTCACACAACCGCGACAGAGACCTATCCCGCAAGCCATCCTTTCTTCCAGTGAGACCTCTGCCGGCAAAGCAACTCTTTCAGCCAGGCGAGCAAATTCAGCCATTTCGGCCTGCGGACCGCAAGCATAGGCCCAATCGAAGGCCCCCGGTCGTAAATGCTTTTTCCAGAGGTCGGTTACTGTACCTTTAAACCCGGCACTGCCATCATCAGTAGCCAGAAATAAGTTGACCTCCATCCTTCGCAAAGCTTCCAGCCGCAGTAACTTATCGCAGTCCTGTGCTCCCAGGAAAAAGTTAACTTCATTGTCTGACTCTAAGAGCTTCCGGGCAAGAAAAAGCAAGGGAACAACACCCAGCCCCCCTGCTACAATTGCTACTTTTTTATTTGCCACTATGCTAAAACCCTGGCCAACAGGGCCTAAAACATTGATTCTGTTCCCTGCCTGTTGACCGGCCAACCATGCTGTACCCCTTCCTTTTGCCTGGAACAGTAAAACCAGTTCGCCCTTGCTGCCAATATCATGAATGCTTAAAGGACGCCTTAACAAAGGATCATACGTATGCGAGCAACGAATATGAACAAATTGCCCCGGCCGGGCATCCCGGGAAATAGTTGGAGCCTCAAGGCTTAAAAGATAAATATCTGGCCTTATCTGGGAAGATGCCAGCACTACTGCTTCCAGGATCTCAGTCAATAGCTTCACCCTTTATCCAAAAATCCATTCAGTATTCGACATCAGTTTGAATTCTCCTGCATGAAAAAACCCTAACGTGTAATAAACGCCAGGGCCTTTTCCAAATGTAACAGCTTGTATCTTATTAAATATGCCACCCCTACCACCTCCAGGCATGCCGCCGTCGCCGGGCATAGCTGAGCATAAGCCCAATTCCGCCAACAATTTATCAACACCTAGATTCAACGAGGGCCAATACCAAACAATATAATATGTTTCTTACCCATAAAATGCAAGCCCCTTCACCAGAATTGACTGCAAAAAAGCACTCTTATCCTGTAGGAAGGAGCTGTTTAGAACTTTTTCCCTTAACTTTTTTCCCATCTTCAAACTTTATTATTCCTCTTAACCGCCGCTAAACAGCATCTGCCGTTCGCCGGTTATAAAAGTTTGTAATCTATTCGAGCCGGGCGTACTTTTATGGCTGGCCGCACTCGCCGGCCTCGCCTTTTAAAATAGCCATACCATGGGGCAAAGCGGGCAGGATAGCTGCCAGGTTTTCCCGCACTCCTTTAGCACTGCCGGGCAGGTTAACTATCAGCGTCTGACCGCGAATGCCAGCCACAGCCCGGGAAAGCATGGCCTGGGGAGTAATTTTTAGGCTTGCGGCCCGCATGGCTTCCGGCAAGCCCGGCACTTCCCGTTCAATAACCTCCCGAGTGGCCTCCGGCGTTACATCCCGGGGACCAAAACCTGTACCCCCGGTGGTAAGGACCAGATCCACCCTATCCCGGTCGCAAAACTCCCGCAGCTTGGCCGCCAGGAGCTGCTGTTCATCAGGTACTACCGCATAAGCCACTACTTCTCCCAACCCGTCCAGCATTTCCCTGATAACGGCAGCGCTTTTATCCTCCCGTTCGCCTCGGGCTCCTTTATCACTGGCTGTTAGGATGGCTACCCGGATCATGGAGCAAGCACCTCAATTCTATCGCCCACCTGCACCGGCCCGCCCTTCAGGATAGCTACAAAAATACCTTCCCGGGGCATAACACAGTCACCAGCCTGCTCGTAAATGGCACAACGGCTATGGCACTTTTTGCCAATCTGGGTGATCTCCGCTATCACCTGATCGCCAATTTTTAAACGGGTTCCCAGCGGCAGCGATACCAGATCAATACCTTCAGTAGTTAAGTTTTCAGCAAAGTCGCCAGGGCCGACCTGTAATCCTTTAGCCTGCATTTTGGCGATACTTTCCAGGGCCAGCAAGCTTATCTGGCGGTGCCAGGGGCCGGCATGGGCATCCCCTTCCAGGCCGTGGTTGGGCACCAATATTCCCTGTTCAATATTTTTTTTGCGCTCACCCTTGTGAGCTGAGCTACAAACAGCTACGATTCGCCCCATTTTTCTTCCCCTTCCCGCTGGAAATAACCGCTGCGGCCACCCATTTTCTCAACTAAACGGATGCTATCAATAAACATATCCCGTTCCACAGCTTTGCACATGTCATAAATAGTTAAAGCTGCTACACTCACCGCTGTCAGAGCTTCCATCTCGACCCCTGTGCGGTCAACAGTTTTAACCCGGGCCTCAATCTCCAGCGCTCCCTTGTCCCGGTCTGGGCGGAAATCAACATTAACAGCACTGAGCGACAAAGGATGGCAGAGGGGAATCAGGGAACTGGTCTGCTTGGCAGCCATAATACCTGCTACCCGTGCCACCGCCAGGACGTCACCTTTGGGCATCTGTCCCTCCAGGATAAGGTCCAGGGTTTTGCTGCTCAGTAGCACCCTGCCCCGGGCCACGGCTACCCGTTCGCTTGCTGCTTTGGCGCCCACGTCTACCATGCGAGCTTTTCCTTTGGCATCAAGATGGCTCAGACTATTTGCCATAGACAAACCCCCGTATCTTAGAAGCAGAATATGAGATAAGAAACGAGAGATTTGATGGGATTGGCCTTGGCCAGCCGGCCAGCCCCATTCCTGCTTCTTGTAAATCAGCCCCCGATCTGGGACATAAGCCGGGACTGGTGCCAGCCTTCTTCCAGCTGGTGTTTAAGGGGCTTCAGCTTAACAGCCTCAGCAAAAATTGCCGCTAGTTCTGCTTCAGTAGCCCCGGAACGCAACGGCCCCTTAATGTCGATTTCTCCGTCCCAGTACAGACAGGGGCGCAGCTTGCCATCAGCTGTCAAACGCAAACGGTTACAGCGGAAACAGAAATGATTGGACATGGCGCTGATAAAACCGATGCTGCCCTTGCCGCCGCACATCTTATAGTTAACCGCCGGACCATTAGTTATAACTTCATCAACTGGCTCCAGGAGGAATTTACGGTTTATCTGCTGTTTTATTTCCGTTGCAGGTACATAACCGGCAGCGGTAGTAAGGGCGGTGCCGATAGGCATCAGCTCAATAAAACGAATATGCAGGGGTTCCTCATAGGCCAAACGGGCAAAGTCTAAAATTTCATCGTCGTTAAACCCCCGGCTGATCACCACATTCACCTTAACCGGTGTCAGGCCGACCTCCAAAGCAGCCCGGATCCCCTGCCAGACGCTGTTTATATTGCCTCTGCGGGTGATATAACGGTAGCGATCCTTTTTTAAAGTATCTAAGCTTATATTAACCCGGTTCAGGCCTGCTGCTTTAAGGGGCCGGGCCAGTTCAGCCAGCAAAGTACCGTTAGTAGTCAGGGACAGTTCTTTTAATACTGTTATAGCAGCCAGTCCTTTAACCAGCGTCACCACATTCTTTCGTATCAGGGGCTCGCCGCCGGTGAGACGGATACGGTCAATACCCTGTTTGCTTGCCGCCCGGGCCAGGGTAATTATCTCCTCCAGCCGCAGGATTTCCTCATGCTGCTTTAGAACTACCCCGGTAGCCGGCATGCTGTAAC
>JAAYGJ010000082.1 GCA_012727745.1 Clostridia bacterium
GAACCGGGGGCCCGGGTAGTATTTATCGGTCCCTGTATTTCAAAAAAATCAGAGGCTAAAAGGCCGGAATTGGCTGATGCTGTAGAAGTTGTGCTAACATTTGAGGAAGCTCTGCCTATGCTCAAAGCAGCCGGGTTGGATCCAGCTAGCAGGATTGATCTGGCAGTTCCAGTTGAGGATGCGTCCTTTGGCGGGCGTGCCTATGCTTATATCGGAGGTGTTTCCGGAGCTATCGAAAAAACCATTAACCGTCTATATCCGGAATTAGAAGTGCGAGCTGTTCAGGGCAATGGTATCGGTGAATGTAATAAGCTTCTAAAAATGGCCGAACGGGGAGAACTGGAGGGCAATTTTATGGAAGGCATGGCTTGCCCGGGCGGTTGTGTGGGTGGTCCAGCCAACCTGGTAAAGACCGATTATGGACGCGAAAGCGTCAGAGCTTTTGCCGAGCAGTCAAAAGTAAGGGATGCCAGCAGCAATCTCCTGGCCATACAATTCTTTGAAGAGCTGGCTCCTAGGGTTAAATTAACTTCAGCGAAAAAACCGAAGCGAGTTAGTGCTTGACTTAAAATAGTTTCTGTGGTATTATTTCAACTGCACAAACAAAAATAATGCGGGATGGTGTAGTGGTAGCACGCATGACTCTGGATCATGTCGCCTAGGTTCGAGCCCTAGTCCCGCAGCCATTATGATAAGCGAAACCGCCAGAGATACACTCGCTGGCGGTTATTTCTTTATGTACCCTTAGGGTGTTCCTTCTTTTACACGCAAAGGGTTTTTTTATTTCTACTCTCCTAATTCGCTAAACGGGATAGAATAAAATTTCTCCCTGTATCGGGTGGGACGTCTTAATACCTTCCTAGTTTGTGGCCATGTTGTTTTTTATCCAATCTATTGCTTTTGCCAGGCGTTCAAGGACTGTTTCACGTCCCAGCAGTTCCAGTATTTCAAATAAGCCTGGCCCCATGGTGCGGCCGGAAACTGCCAGACGGGTGGGATGGAAAAGCTGTCCAGTGCTTATTCCCTTTTGTTCAGCAATCTTGCGATAAGCTTCTTCAGTCGACTGGGCGTTAAAATCAGGTAATGCTGCCAGGGCGGCCCTCGCCTCTTCTAGAAGCTCAGCTACACCGGGCTTGGTGAAATGTTTACGCACACCTTTTTCATCATAAGAAGTTATTTCTGTAAAAAAATAGCTGGCAGCATCTGCAACCTCAGCAAGAGTTTTAACCCTGTCACGCACCGCTTCAATGATAGCGCGAAGATGGCTATAATCTTGTTCCGGCAGAGGGTCCGGCAGTAGACCTTTAGCCTGCAAAAAAGGTAATGCCAACCTGGTAATGCGATCTATGTCAGCTTCTCTAAGGTAATGACCGTTGATCCAGGTTAATTTTTTAGTATCGTAAATAGCAGCAGTTTTGGCAACTCGCGCTAGGGAAAAATCTGCAACTATATCTTCCAGGGGGATAATTTCTTCTTCCCCTTCTGGTGACCAGCCCAGCAAAGCAAGATAGTTGATTATAGCTTCAGGTAAGTAACCAGCATCACGGTATTCTTCAACCGAGGTGGCGCCATGACGTTTACTTAATTTACTGCGATCAGGAGCTAAAATCATAGGTACGTGGGCATACGCAGGCAACTGGTATCCCAGTGTCTGGGCGACGAGAATTTGTTTAGGTGTGTTGGATAAGTGTTCTTCAGCCCGGATAACGTGGCTTATTGCCATTGTGTAGTCGTCAATTACTGTTGCAAAATTGTAGGTAGGCATGCCGTTTGATTTAATTAAAATAAAGTCGTCAATAGTGCTGTTATCAAACGTGACATCCCCGCGAATTAGATCGTGAACTGTAGTAACACCGTCGGGAATTGCCAGACGAACGACAGGCTGGCGTCCTTCAGCCTGCAAGCGTTCCTGTTCTGCCCTGGTAAGGTAACGACAGCGCCGGTCATACATAGGCGGGCGGCCTTCGGCCTGGGCCTGCTTGCGACGTTCAGCCAGCTCTTCAGCTGTGCAATAACAAAGGTAGGCTTTACCGTCAGCCAGCAGCTGGTCGATGGCTTGACGGTAAAGGTCCAGGCGCTGAGATTGAAGATATGGCCCATAGGCTCCATCCTTTTGCGGGCCTTCGTCCCAATCAAGACCCAACCAGCGCATGGCGGATAAAATTTCTTGATATGATAATTCTGTTGATCTTTCAGTATCGGTATCGTCGATGCGTAATACAAAGGTGCCCTGGTTATGCCTGGCAAACAGCCAGTTAAATAAGGCGGTGCGGGCACCGCCGATATGCAGACTACCAGTGGGACTGGGAGCAAAACGGACCCTAACTTTGGACAAGGAACAACACTCCTTTTGAATAGATGTGTGATATGTGAAGTGCGATGAAGGTGTGCAAATATTATTCGATTGTGAGGAGAGTTTTAACCTATTGGTTTTAACAATGCCTGGTAATGGCTAAGCAACTTTTTAGCCATAGCTTGTGATGATAGGCTGTGAACGTTGCGGTAAGCTTTTCTACCCATTTGTTGTCGCAGACTCGCATCATTAACCAGGCGTAGAATTGCCTCAGTGAATAGATTTTGATCTAGAGGGGTTAAAAATCCGTCTTCACCGTCGTTCACCATTTCTTGGACGCCATAGGCCTTCACTACCACAACCGGTAGTCCGGCTGCCTTTGCTTCAGCGACCACCAGGCCTTGAGTTTCAGTAACGGAGGCAAAAACAAATAAATCGGCTCCTGCATAAACGGCTGGCATTTCTGCAAAAGAGAAAGAACCGGCAAAGGTAACGGCATCTTTAATTCCTAGAGATTCCGCCTGGCTTTCTAGACTGGCCCTCAGGGGACCACCGCCTACCAGTAGCAGGCGTGTATTTGCCACCAGCTGATGCACTCTGGCAAAAGCTTGGAGCACGAAAGTGATGTTTTTTTCTTTACCTAACCGCCCTACATGTATAAGTACTATTTCTCCTGGCGGCAGATTTAAACGTTTACGTAGCCAGGTAGGGTCTGCATTATTAAAGCGGTCTAATTCAATGCCGGTAGGAATTGCAGTTATCGGCGCTGTCACACCATTCTTACGCAGGTAATTGACGATAGAATCAGTTGGGGTTATTACCAGCTGGCAACGGTTAGAAAAAGATACGGTATAGTATCGTACTGCCTTTCGCACCAGTGATGGCGCCAATGGCGAATAATGGGCGTATTCTTCATAAAGGGTATGATAGGTGCTAACAAGGGGAATTTGCAGTTTACGGGCACAACGTGCTCCCAGACGTCCCATCATAAATGGCGAATGAACATGGATTATATCTACGCCAATCTGTTTTAGCTTATTGCTTAAAGAAGGCGCCAGGGGAATTGCCAGGGCAAATTCCTTAAAGGTAGGCGCCCTGAAAGAAAGAAAACGATAGACATCCTTCTCTTGCTGCTTGTTGCCGTAGCTGGGTGCGAAAATAGAAACTTTGTGACCGAGGGCTCGTAGTTCTTTGCTAAAGGTCACAATTGATCTTACTACTCCGCTGGTATAGGGCAAATAACTATCAGAAAATATTGCAATATGCAATCTAAATCCGTCCTTCTATATGTGGCGTTTTTGCAACGGCATTAATGATATCATGACGTCTTACCAGGCCAACTAGACAGCCATCGCGTGTAATTGGCACCTGTTTTATTTTTTTATCTGCCATTAAGCCAGCGATTTCCGTAACTGTTGCTTCCTCAGTAACAGAATAAACTTTTCTGGTAGCAATATCTTTAACAGGTGTTTTGGCCAGGGCATTTATTTTGCTTGCTAAATCAAAATTATCTTGCAGAATAAAAACTGAATTGAATAAGTCGACATAAACCGGACGCCGTTGACGGATAGCGGTCATAATGTCCCCATCAGTAATAATTCCCTGGATGTTATTGTTATCATCAACAATGACAGCGTAGGTTACATTTTTTTGGACAAAAAGGTTGACTACCTTGGCCACGGTTTCATTTGCTGATACGATAACAACATCTGTAGTCATTATGTCTTTGGCTTGCATACTATCCCCCCCTTTTTATACGCACCAGATTATACGGCCTCAAGGAACGGTTTATCGTTTATCTGCTAGTGCTGCCCTATTGCTTGTGGTACCCTGTTTGCTTATTCAACTTTATAGCAGATCCGAGTTGGCGGATCTATCGGCTGTCAAGATAATTATTTTAACCTTTTCTGCCAAAAGTTGCAAGCGGTGAGTTAACTTCCAGAAATAAGGCTGATATAAAAATTTATTATTTTCTTCCTGCACCGGCAGGAATAACTTAAGGCGCAGGAGAAATAAAACATTAGGCCACTAGATAGTAAAGGAGGTTATTAGATGTTTATAAGAGACCATATGACACCCAATCCAATTACGGTTACTAAACAGACAACGGTCATAGACGCACTTGAGATCATGAAAAAAAACAAAATCAGGCGTTTACCTGTGCTCCAGGATGGCCGTTTAGTCGGCTTAATAACCGAGCGCGATATTCTCAGGGTGTCCCCTTCTCCGGCTTCTACTCTTAGTGCCTTTGAAGTGAATTATCTGGTAGCCAAGATGAAAGTAAAAGATGCCATGATTAAAAGGCCGGTTACTGTACCTCCTGAGATGACCATAGAAGAAGCAGCCCTATTAATGCGCGAACATAAAATAGATAATCTGCTTGTTATGGAAAAAGAAAAATTAGTGGGGATTATTACCCAGACTGATCTTTTTGACGCTATGATAAAGTTATTTGGTCTACGCCGTCCCGGTATACGTCTAACCCTAGAGGTCGAGGACCGGGTCGGGGTGCTGGCTAACATTGCCCAAATTGTAAAAGAGGCTGGTATCAACATTATTAATGTTGCCAACCGCCATAAGGACGATCTTCACACTTATGTCGTATTAAGGCTGGCAACAGACGATGCAGGCCCCCTTATTCCCGCGTTGGAAGCACAGGGTTATCGAGTGGTTCATGTGAGTGCATATAACGGAAGCAACTAAACGGTTTTAATATTATTTATTATTAAGCTAAAATGGCCGTAAGGCCATTTTTTTATCCGCATTTACTGAAGCCACAGTTGCAATTTACACAGCCTTCCTGGAAACGCAGCGTAGAGCCACATTCCGGGCAGATACCTTGGCTAATTAGTTCAGCTTCTTCGACTGAGGTTAATGGTTCGAAAACAGGTTGCTGGCTATCCAGGGCTGCGCTTATTTCAGCCAGAGCCCGCTTACAGAAGTCAGCCGGCATCTGATAAGAACCATCTTGCTGCCATTTTTGTAATTCCTTGGACAAAACTCTTCCGATAATATCGGGGCATGATTTTCCGATAATGCTTTTATCGGTAGCCCGGCGTCGTAAAAAATTGGGGCAGCTTACTGAAGTAAGCTGGTCAATTATGGCCTCCGGCGCAATATTGGCCCGCAGGGCCAAAGAAATCAAGCGGCTAACACCTTCGGTAAAACCACTGCATCCTCCGGAAGAGCCGGTAGTAATGAAGGTTTCGATTAATCCCTCTTGATCATAATTAACAGTTATATACATTTTGCCACAGCCCGTCTTAACTTGCTCGGTTATACCACAGGTACGCTTGGGCCGGGGACGGGGATAAGTTTTGGACGTAATACTCGGTTTAGTTGCTGCTTTTGCTGTACCGCTTTGCAGGACCTCTTGTTCCCGGCTGCCGGAACGGTAGACGGTAACGCCTTTACAGCCTAATTTATACGCCAGCTCGTAAGTACGGCGTATATCAGCAGTTGTTGCGCTGTTTGGGAAATTAACTGTTTTTGAGACCGCATTATCTGTATGGGCCTGAAAAGCTGCTTGCATACGGATATGCCATTCCGGATCTATTTCCAGCGCTGTCACAAAGACTCTCTTAATATCTGCAGGCAATTGTTCAATGGTAGTAATGCTCTCCCCGGAAGCGATGCGCTTGATAATTGCTTCGCCTTCCTCCGGCGAAAAATTTGCCGACAGGTAGGCTTGCAGTACCGGATTCACTTCAACAAGGCCGGCGCCGTCCAGCACATTTTTAGTATAGGCCAGGGCAAAAGTAGGTTCGATGCCGGAACTGGTTCCGGCAATCATACTGATGGTACCGGTGGGGGCAATGGTGGTGCAGGTGGCGTTGCGCAGCTGCTGCCCCCGGTAAATGCTACGCTCAATATTAGGAAAACTACCCCTCTGGGCTGCCAGTTCCCGGGAGGCCTGGTGGGCTTCATTTTGAATAAAAGCCATAACCTTTTGTCCTAGCTCAACAGCTTCCTCAGAATCGTAAGCTATACGTAGTTTAAAAAGCATATCAGCCCAGCCCATAACACCAAGGCCGATTTTACGATTCCCCAGGGTATTGGTTTTAATAATGTCCAATGGATAAACGTTACAATCAATAACATTATCCAGAAAACGTACTGACCAGTATACGGTTTTGGCAAGCTTGTCCCAATCAATCTGGTCTCCTTTTACCATATTGGCCAGATTAATCGAACCCAGATTGCAGGCTTCATAAGGCAACAGGGGTTGTTCACCGCAGGGGTTGGTCGCTTCAATGACACCAAGTTCTGGAGTTGGATTATCTTCATTTAGACGGTCTAAAAAGATAATTCCCGGTTCCCCGTTGGACCAGGCATGAGAAACTATCAGCTCAAAAACTTCAGCAGCTTTTATTTTATCATATACCCGACCGCCAAACTTTAACTCGTAGTAATCATCCTGGGCTACGGCTTCCATAAATTCTGCTGTCAAACCAACGGAAATATTAAAATTCGTCAAGTCGTTATTATCTTTTTTGCAGGAAATAAACTCTAGAATGTCCGGGTGATCAACACGCAAAATACCCATGTTGGCTCCCCGGCGTGTCCCTCCCTGTTAGATGGCTTCAGTAGCAGCATTAAACACTTTCATAAAAGATACCGGCCCGGAAGCGACACCGCCGGTAGAACGGACAGGACTATTTTTGGGACGCAAATTAGAAAAAGAAAAACCTGTTCCCCCGCCGCTTTTATGAATTAAAGCCGCATCTTTGACAGCAGTAAAAATAGCTTCCATGCTGTCTTCTACTGGCAACACAAAACAGGCTGAAAGTTGGCCCAGCTCCCTGCCAGCATTCATTAAAGTAGGGCTGTTAGGAAGAAAAGACAGGCTGGTCATAAGGTCATAGTAACGGCTGGTATATTCGTCTAGCTTTGCTTCCGACATGTTTGCTTCATAAAATGCTTCTGCCGTTGCAATCGTCCTGGCAACCCGGCGAAACATATCTTCCGGTGTTTCGACAGGAACGCCGTTTTCTTTTTTTAGATAACGTTTTTCTAGAATAATACGGGCATTGTCGGTTAGTTTCATGTGGCCTCCACCTTATATTGAAATAGAAATACAAAACAGTTGTTTAATCAAGATAAGCTCAACACTTTACTATTCCACAAATTGGAGTTTTTTCCTTCATCAAAAGCTTATTCATTATAAATTTGTTTGAGCTCGGTTAGTATCTGCCCCAAGCTGTCAATATATTGCCCATAAGTAGCCCAGTCGCCGGATTTTAAACTGTCCAACGCTTGCTGATAAAGGCGGTTGGCTTCCAGGACTAATTCAGCTTCGGTGTCCGGTTGATCCGATGTTAAGGGAGTTGACAACGATTCTTCAGGAACAGTATCTTTTTCTAAATCTCCAAAAATGCTTTGCAGAGCACTTTCCAGGTTATCGGCCATTACGATGCTATCACCGTAGGCTACAATTACCTGGCGCAGTTCAGGCAGTCTGCTTTCTTGAGCCTGGAGAAAAATAGGTTCAACATAGAGCAGGGATTCTTTAACGGGTAGTACCAGGAGATTACCCCGGATTACCTGAGAGCCCCGCTGGTCCCAAAGAGTGAGTTGTTGTGATATGCGGGCATCCTGGTCGATTCTAGACTCAATTTGCATAGGACCATAGATGGTCCGTTCTTTAGGAAAACGGTACAATATCAACTGCCCGTAATGGGGGCTATCATTGCGGGCTGCCAGCCAGGCAATCATATTAACCTTGCGAGCCGGGGTATAGGGTAACATCAGCACAAATTCTTCATATTCGGCACCTGGTAAACGCATAACGGTAAAGTAGGGCTCCATGGTCTGGCGTTTGTCCCCTACTATTTCTTCGGCAATATGCCAAGCGTCTTCTTTGTTGTAGAAAAGGGCGGGATTATCCATGTGATAATTACCTAACATGCTGGCCTGGATATTAAGTAATTTGGGCGGGTAGCGCAGGTGTTTTTGCACCTCTGCCGGCATGCTCTCCAGGGGTTTGAATAAACCGGGGAAAATACTGGCCAGGGTCTGAAGCAAGGGATCGTCTTTATCTACGATATAATAGTCAACTGAGCCGTTATAAGCATCAATGACTACTTTGACAGAATTACGGATGTAGTTTACGCCATTGCTTACTGGTTCGGCGTAAGGATACATGCCTGTAAGCGTATAGGCTTCCAATATCCAGTAGAGGCGACCATCAGCGATGACTAGATAAGGATCGTCATCATAATACAGGTAGGGCATTATCTTATTAACCCGGGTATTAATGTTACGGTTGTATAATATTTTGCTTTGCGGTGTCAGCTCATTGCTTACCAGTAAGCGGTAGTCATTAAAGCGGAAAGCAAAAATCAAGCGATGCCAGAGGCTGTTAATGGCTACTCCCCCATCACCCCGGTATCTGGTTTCCACAAAATCTTCTTCCCCGGTTGTAGAATAATCAAATTCATTTCTTTTTGTGCCGATAAGAACATAGTCGCCGGTTATTTCCCCGAAATAAATGCGCGGTTCATTTATTTCAATAGCGACACTGCTGCGAAAAGGCAGGTCCCCGGCAATAAATTCAGGCTGGCCGCTGGGTGTAAAGGAATTGGCCAGGTTCATGGCCAGGCCGTAGCCGTGGGTATAGTGCATTCGCTGGTTGATCCAGTTTTGCGATCTATCAGGTAGCTTGTTCTGATCAAGTTCCCGGGCGGAAAGCATAACTTGTCTTAATTTACCATTAATATGATAACGGTCAATGTCGATATCGTTAAAACGGTA
>JAAYGJ010000083.1 GCA_012727745.1 Clostridia bacterium
CGGCTAACGAAACCCGTTATGCCCTCGATTTACCCCAGGTGATAAATTGGATTGAAAATGATGGCCCCAAACCAAAAACTATTTACGATGCAAATTTTTCACCGACGCGGCTGCATACGCTGAGAACAAGGAATAGTGCCGCTTATAAAGGGATTTATGCCTTGCTTATGCATGATGAAACAAAGGATTGGCTTTCAGCTACAAAGATTGATTTTAGCACCTATTTTTCCGAAACCATTGACATTCATCATATTTTCCCTGTAGCTTGGTGTTTTAAAAATGGAGTAAGCAAAGACGATTATAACTGTATAATTAACAAAACCCCCCTATCAAGTCGTACTAATCGTATAGTAAGTGGGGAAGCTCCAAGTAAATATTTGTTAAGAATACAAAAACATGCTGGAGTAAGTGATGATGAGTTTCGAAATATCTTAAAATCCCATGTGCTCTCACCTGAATTGCTGTACGTTGATGACTTTAAAAACTTTTTCATTGACCGCAAAGAGAAAATTCTGCAGAGAATCGAAAAAGCTATGAATAAATCCATCCCCAGGGAAGCAACACAGATTGAAGAAGGAGTTTATATGGATGAGGAAAATGAAGAAGAATAACAAACATTTATGTATTACTATGGTGGATTAAAAAATAACATTACCATTGAAAAAAGGCAAGTTAATAGTTACGGGAAAATCTAATATAAACCCAGCCCAACACTAAACCGCTCCTTCCCAAAGCTGACCTACCCTGTTAGTAACAGAAGGAAAGAACCCAACACGCCCCGTGGGAAGCAAGCAATTTCGCTCTCTCACGGGGCTTTTCCGGGAGCAACTAAGGGCTGGTTTTTTTGCGGAATTGCAAAACGAATAATATTGCCCAATACATCCCATCTTCCGCACCCTGTAAGCAACCCGAAAATAATTTTATAGAGTGCAGAAGGAAATAGGAGTAGCCAGAATATTCTAACCAGGAATATCCAATTCAGTATCGAATCATTTCTCTAAGATAATTATGGAGGAATGTTCGATGCCTGTAGCAGTTGATAATATGCGCTTCTTCCGTTCTGGACCTGCCGCCCTTATCGCCAGGCTATGTGACGTTTTGAAGATAGCAGAAATCATTGATGCCGTAGTTGACTGGGACCCGGTCCAGTGCCATCTTTCCCCGGGAAATCGGGTTAAGGCGTTGATCATTAACCTGCTAGTCAACCGGAAAGCTCTCTATAATGTGAAGAACTTTTATGTGCACCAGGACCTGGAGGTCTTGTTTGGTACAAAGCAACAGCTTAAGGCTGAAGATTTTAACGATGATGCCCTGGGCCGGGGCCTGGATAAACTCTTCGCCAGCGGTCAGTTAAAGAAAATGTTCTCCAGTATTGCTTTAACCGCTGCTGCTACCCATAACGTGCCCCTCGAAGCCATCCATGTAGATACCACCTCTGTTTCTGTGCAGGGAGCCTATGAGGGCGAAGGTGATTTAGATATCACCTTCGGTTTTAGCAAAGGCCATCGCCCTGATCTCAAACAATTTCTTATTGGGCTAACCGTAAACAAAGATGGGCTACCTATTCTAGCTCAGAGCCTGGACGGCAATAGCAGTGATAAGTCCTGGTACCCCAAGGTTATTGAGGAACTGGTGCAAACTTTCAGCCCGGCAAAGCTTAAAGGACTTATCTTCGTGGCAGACTGCGCCCTGGTAACCAAGGATAACCTGGCCCTTTTGGTTAAAGAGGAAGCTAACAAACCGGCCCTTCAGTTTATCTCCCTGTTGCCAGAAAACTTTGGCCTTAACAAGGAGGTCAAGGCCGCGGCCTTCGAGACCAGTACCTGGCAAGAGATTGGCAAACTAAGTCCTAAAAAAGCTGCTGCCTGCTATAAAAGCCAGAGCTTTAGGCGAGAAATAGACGGTCGGGAGTACCGCTTAATTGTAGTTCACTCTACAAATTTGGATAAACGCAAAGAAAAGAGCCTCGCCAAAAAGTGGGTGAAGCAAAAGGAAACTTTAGCAAAGGCTGCTTTAGAGCTTTCCCAGCGTCCCTTCGCCTGTGCGGCCGATGCCCAAAAAGCCATAGAACTCTTCTGTAAAGAGTACTGCCGCCAACATTTTATCCTAAATGGCACAGTTGCTGAAGAAATAGTAAGCAGCTATACCCGACCAGGGCGGCCCAAAAAAGGGGAGCAACCCCAGAGCACAGTCGTTTACTATGCCCATATAGAGATAGAGGAAGACCACCAAGCAATGGCCCGCGAAAAAGACTTGGCTGCTACCTTTGTCCTCATTACTAATCTGATGGATACTACGTTTTATCCTGACCGGGCAGTGCTTAAAGAATATAAGGAACAAAACGTTGTTGAGCGGCAGTTCCGTTTCTTAAAACAGCCGTTTCTCCTGGGGGATATCTTCCTCAAAAACAAAAACCGCATCAAAGCTATGTCCTTTGTTTTCCAGTTAGCCCTACTGGTGGCAGCTTACCTGGAGTATCGGGTCAGAAAAAACCTTAAGAAAGAAGTATCCCCTTTAATCCTGTCAGGCGAACGTAAGAGTACTAACCCTACGGCGCGGGCACTGCTGGAGATGTTTGATTATCTCATGGTGGTTAAACAGGGTCCGGATCGGGCGTTAATTAACCACCACGGCTCGGAAGTAATTAGAACCCTGGAACTTGCCGGCTTTGGCAAGGAAATCTATCTTTTCCCACCTCGCGGTGGCGGATAGAAGTATTTTTTAGTACTCCAAGAAAACACTGGTAAATATATCTAAGGGTGCGGAATATGGATTGTATAATGGTCATAAAGACTTTCGGGCCACAGGGGGCCAGGGGAGAAAAATCTATATGACCAAGGGACGTAAGACCACATTTGATGAGAGAATTGAAATTGTGAGCTACTGCATAGCCAATGGTAAGGACTATGGCGCAACAATCAAGAAATATGGAGTATCTTATCAGCAGATATATAACTGGGTACGTAAGTATGAAAAAAATGGCGTAGACGGCCTTATTGACAAGCGTGGGAAACGCAAGCGACTAGAAGAAATGAATGGAATTGAGCGCTTGAGAGCAGAAAACAAGATGCTCAGAGCCGAGAATAAGCGGAAAGAAATGGAGATTGCCATTTTAAAAAAGCTCCAAGAAATCGAAAGGAGGTGGGGCTAAGCGGCGTCCGACAGGAAAAGCTTTACCTTACTGTAAAGGAACTGCATGAAAAAGAAGCATACCCAGTAGAAAATATTTGCAGGATATTAGACTTGAACAGGTCATCCTATTACAAGTGGCTCCACCGCACTAAGAGTGCCCGCGAGCAGGAAAATGAGGATATTCTTCACAAACTCGGCTATCTCTATGCTGAATTCAATGGGATATATGGATACAGGCGATTGACAGATGAACTAAATGCAAGATACAAGACCGGTTACAATTACAAACGGATATATCGGCTTACCAGTC
>JAAYGJ010000084.1 GCA_012727745.1 Clostridia bacterium
CACCCTCCATTATTTCGTTATCAGGCACTACATCTGTAATTAAATCGCCGTTAGCCGGCAGGTTGATTTTACTCCCCAGAGCAAGGCGTAAGCCGCCGCCAATAAATATGGCTGCAATTAACCCTGTCTTGATTATATTAACTAGCTGATAACTAAGATAGGGGAAAACTATGCGTTCAAATATAATCAAAACTCCCAGGACAATTAAAAGCAAACCAACCCAGCGCTGCCTTTCTGTCAGCCAGAATAACAGCGTTCCCTCACTTTCAGCAACCCTACTGTCATGAGCCGACACTAGTTTCAATGTATCAAAAAAACTGTAAAGCCACACGACCGGCAGCATGAAAAAGAAAAGACTGAGGTGCAACCATTCCATTAAAAACATGGCCAGAAAAAATGTAGACATAAATCCCAGTCCCCGTTGCTGCCACCCCAGATACATGTGACCTGCTCCCGGTACGATACTGAAAAGTAATGCCAGGAGCTTGTTCTTGTTACTATCTGCTATACTGTTGCCGAGTTCTGACAAGGGTGAGCTATCAGGTACTGTTTCACCGGCCTGGAGGCGGCCGCATAGCTGAAGGGCATCGAATAAATTGTAAAGCCAGATAATCGGAAGCAATACTAATAGCACTAGGAAATCATTAGATCCTGTAACTACGCATGCCAATCCCACCAAGGCAATCCAGCCAAAAAACACAGCCATAAGCACCATCCCCCGGTTTGTCAGGCCCAGATAAATATGCCCCAGGCCGGGAAAAGCGGATAAGATAAAACTAATAAATTTACTTTTTCCCATTTACTTGAAATCCCCCTTCTCTTTTATGAACCCCTCCAGCCTGTCACTGGCGTTTTCAACCAGGCGTTCGGACCAACCAAAAGGAATTTTTTGCTCGATATTTTCCATTAGGGTAACTAGCCGCACCGGGCTGTGGATTGCTCCAGCAGCGATGAAATCAAACCATCCCCCTGCCAGGAGCAGCAAGGTAATAGCAGCCGCTATGGTATAAAACTGAAAGGCCTTTGCAGCCCAGTTGCGTTCCCGGCGCAGCCAACCTTTTCGTTGGTTACGTAGGTTGGCAACCTTCCTGGTAACCCTTGCGGTGAAGTCAGGAGAAAGGTACACGGAAGCCAGCGCTTCATCCTCAGGACCGATAGTGGCAAGATAGTTATCAAGGCAAGTATCGCAAATCAACAAGTGGTCTTCCATTGCCTTCTGTATTTCGCCCGGCAACAGCCCGGCCTTGTATAAAAGCCATTCCCGCCGGTCATAGTGCAGCACCTCCTACCCCTCCCTCAGCTTTTCTCTTAGTATTTTGCGGGCGCGGTACAAACGTGATTCCACCGTTTTCACCGTAACACCGGCTTCAGCTGCCAGCACCCGATAATCTTTACCTTCAAGATAAAAGCCGGTGAAAGTATGCCGGTAATGATCAGGTAATTCCTGACACAGGGATAACAATCGTGATAGCGACTCCCTGTAAATAACCTCGTCTTCTGCTGAAAGTCCCGAGCTTAACTCCGCAACCTCTGCCTGCCCGGAATATTCTGCGGTCACTAAGCTGCGTTTACACTTGCGTTTCCAGTCAATAGCTTTATTGGTAGCAATACGCGCCAGCCAGTGTTTAATACTACCGCCGCGATAGCGGGGAAGGGAGCGATAAACCTGAATAAAAGTCTCCTGTAAAATATCTTCCGCCGTCTCCGGGCTGCCTACAATCGGCAAGATTACAGCCAGAAGGAAAGGGCTAAAAAGCTCCACTAGCCGCGCAAAGGCCAGCTCATCCCCCGCTGCAGCCCGCTTAATCAAATCACTTCCCAGGTCTATACCTGTCTC
>JAAYGJ010000085.1 GCA_012727745.1 Clostridia bacterium
GTATAATAGCCATGGTATATTATTGCAAGAAAAAAACCGGCAATAGTTGCCGGTTTATATGGTTATTCTGCTACTTTTATAACTTCCCGCCCCTTGTAATAGCCGCACTTGGGGCAAACCCGATGGTTCAATTTCAACTGGTGACACTGGGGACATTCAACAAGTGTCGGGGCTGTCATCTGGCTCCACACCGAGCGACGTTTATTCTTGCGAGCTTTGGAAACTCTTCTTTTTGGTACGCCCAATCTAACTCTCTCCTTCCTTTGGGGACAACAATTTCCCTAATACGGCCAGCCGGGGATCAACCGTTTCGGTTTCACATTGGCATTGCGCTTCATTAAAATTCTGACCACAGCGAGGACACAGACCGCGGCAATCTTCATGGCAGAGCGATTTCATTGGCAGAGCAATGGTCAATGCCTCCTCAACCGCCGGCTGTAAATCGATTATCTCGCCTTTATAAAGGCGCAGGTTTTCTGCCTCCAATTCATCCCGGCTTCCCGCCTGGGCTGGATCGCTGTTAACGACATACTCCTCCTGCAGGTAAACCTTTAGTGGAAATTTATAGGCTGCCAGGCAGCGGTCACAGGTTAATTGCAGTGCCGTGACAACCTTGCCCTCCACCAGCATAGATTTACCGGTATTGGTAACTTTGCCCTGCACGCGCACCGGGGCTACCACCGGCAGCTTGGCGCTGGCTGTGCCCAAATAAGACCACTTCTCCTGAAAGTCAAATTCCAGCTCGTCGCTGAACCCGGTCTTCAAGCTACTAACGCCAATTTTCACCACATTCACCCCGTTGATTATAACGGAAATCCCCGTTTAGAGTCAACTGGCAGTAACTATAGCTTGGGTATCACGGGCAATCATTAACTCTTCATTAGTAGGGATAACAAAAACGCGTACCCGAGAACCTTCTGCTGTTATTTCCCTTTCCTGACCCCGCACCTGGTTTTTTTCCTTATCGATATTTATACCCAGGTAATCAAGATCACGACATATAGCTTCCCGGGCTAAAGCTGAATTCTCGCCCAATCCGGCCGTGAAAACCAGGACATCAATGCCGTTTAAAACTGCTACGTAGGCGCCGATATACTTTTTAGCTGTGTACACAAAGATATCCCAGGCCAGACGCGCCCTATCATTTCCGCTTGCCATGGCCTCCTCAATATCGCGAAAATCGCTGCTTACACCGGATACCCCCAGCACACCGGACTGGCGGTTCATCAGGTGGTCAATATCAGCTGGTGAAAAACCTTCCTTTTCCATCAAGAAGGGAACAATTGCCGGATCAATATCGCCACAGCGAGTACCCATGGTTAAACCTGCCAGGGGGGTAAAGCCCATGCTGGTGTCATAAGATTTGCCATCCTTAATTGCAGTTATACTGGAGCCATTACCAAGATGGCAGGTAATTACTTTTAAATCTTTCAACGGCCGGCCAACTATTGCTGCTGCCCTGAGAGCTACGTATTGATGGGAAGTCCCATGGGCACCGTAACGTCTAATAAGATGCTTCTGGCAGAGTTCGTAGGGGAGACTGTAAGTATAGGCATAATCAGGCATACCCTGGTGAAAAGCCGTATCAAAAGCAACTACTTGAGGAGTATCGGGTAAAATAGCTTCACAGGCAGTAATTCCCCTGAGAGCCGGCCCGTTATGCAAAGGTGCCAGCGCTTCCAGTTCACTAATTGCTTTTTTGCTGGAGCTGTCAACCAGAACAGAATGGGGAAAAGTTCCCCCATGAACAACCCGGTGACCAATTGCATTAATTTCCTGGTAATTATTAATTACCCCGTGGTGGGGGTCAGTTAAAGCATCCAGGCACAGCCGAACAGCAACTTTATGGTCAGACACTTCAGTTTCAAATATATATTTCTCTTTGCCCACAGCACTATGGGTTAATACTGAACCGTCTATGCCGATCCTCTCTACCAAGCCCTTGGCAAGCACCTCTTCCTGTTCCATATCAAAAAGCTGATATTTCAAAGACGAACTGCCACAATTTAGTACCAAGATCTTCAATTTGTTTTCCTCCTCGAAAATAAATTTTCCAGTTGCGGCAGGGCTTCCAGAGCCGCCTGGCGGCCTAATTCAATACACTCCACTGCTCTATGCAAACGCGCCGGATTGAGATGGCCTACAGCCGGCCGGATGACCAGATCAGCCTGTTCCAGCGAGCGACAAGTTATTGCTTTTCCAGTAAGAGAGAGGGAGTGGAACAAAAGCTCAAATAAGTTGCTTATCTTTTCGACCTCCTTTTTGGCAACAGTGTAGGAGACATCGACAGCTACAACTACTTCAGCGCCATGCTGGCGTAATACCTCTACTGGGAGTGGAGCCAGAACAGCGCCATCCACCAGCAAACGCCTGTCCAGCCTTTTAGGCGTAAATATTCCCGGGATAGCAATGCTGGCCCGGACAGCATCAGCTACGCGCCCTTTGTTGATGACTACCAGTTCACCCTTCTCGATATCTACAGCCACCACGTAAAATGGTACTTTTAGTTCAGAAAAAGTCAAGCCTCTTGTTAGAACTCTAACCAGGGCCTCAATTCGGTCTCCGCGAATAAGTCCCCAGCGAGGTACAGCCAGATCGAGGAGCTGCCCTTCTTTTAGCTGGCTGGCCAGCTTCTCTAGCTTATTAAAATCATTACCGGCAGCATATAGAGCTCCAAAAATAGCACCCACACTGGTACCCGCTATACAGTCAAACTGTAAACCATGCTCTTGAAATACCTGCAGTACGCCCAGATGGGCCAGGCCACGTGTAGCACCGGCTCCTAGTGCCAGGCCAAATTTTGGTTTTGCTGCCATTCAAAACTTCACCATACCCGTATTATTACTGGTGCGTTTGGATTATCCAGTTCACTTCTAAAAAAATATCCCTGGCGTATATTTGCAGCAGAGGAGTAGATAGAGGTGAACTATGAAACTTAACCCAATTATCTTGCTTAACAAATTACAGCCTCTGCCGGCCATTATCATTGCCCTGAGCCTGGCAGTTGCAATTATTCTTTATCCCCAGCCCGTTTTTCAGGCTGCCGCAAGGGGACTGGATGCTTGGTTTAACATTGTAATCCCCGCCTTATTGCCCTTCTTTATTATCTCACAAATCTTTATGGGCTTGGGAGTCGTTAATTTTCTGGGTGTACTCCTGGAACCGATAATGCGGCCCCTATTTAACGTGCCGGGAAACGGCGCCTTTGTAATGGCAATGGGCTATACCTCCGGCGCGCCTATCAGTGCAATGCTTACGGCCCAGTTGCGCAGCCAACAAATGCTTACCCGGGTAGAAGCTGAAAGATTGCTCTGTTTTACCAATAATGCCAGCCCCCTTTTCATGCTGGGAGCTGTAGCCGTTGGTATGCTGCATAACCCGGCGCTGGGGCCAGTTATAGCAACTGCCCATTACGGTGCCAATTTTTGCCTGGGACTATTATTCCGTTTTTACGGCCGCCGCCAGGTAGCCTCTCCGCCAAAGCGCTATCGACTGCTAGTTTTACCGCGACGAGCCTGGCAAGCTATGCTACAAGCCCAGCGGCAAAATAACCGCCCCCTGGGGCAGATCCTTGCCGATGCTGTCAACCATTCTTTTCAGACCTTAATAACTATCGGGGGCTTTATTATTCTATTTAGTGTTATCATCCAGATAGCAACTTTCTACGGTCTTATGCAACCGCTGGCCAAATTACTGCTATTTATCCACAGCCCTTTAGGTTTAGCGCCAGAGGCTGCCCCTGCTCTGGCAGCTGGCTGTCTGGAAATGACCATGGGAGCAAAATTTGCCAGTGAGGCCGCTATTTCTACAAGGGACCAATTGGTTACTGTTAGCTTAATTCTTGGCTGGGCGGGCTTATCAATTCTTGGCCAGGTAGCAGCTATGGTAAGCAAAACCGATATTAGTCTAGGGCCGTTTATCATAGCCCGTTTGTTACATGGTTTCCTGGCTGCCATACTGGTGCAATTCTGCCAGGGACCGGCTCAGCCGGTACTACAGAAGCTGGCTCAACATACCGCAATGGAAACGGGGTTTAGCTGGCTAAACCTGTGGCTGGCCTCCAGCGGCTTCGCCCTGATGTTACTATTTATCTTTTGCGCTTTGGCTGTCCTAGGGCTAATAGCCCGCAACTTTCTTTAGCACAGTTCATAATTACCCTTTTTTCTGGGCAGAATTGGTAGCAGCCCCTTGCACCTGTTCTCCGCCCGTGAAAGACTGCAATTCCTGCCGGTCCCGACGTACCCTAGTCAGATATTGCTCTAAGTTATTTTCTAACTGTACCAGCAGTGATTCAGCATAACTAACTGCTCCAGCTTTAATCTCTTCTGCTGCCTCCCTGGTCCTGGCCATAATTTCGCTGGCATTAACCCGGGCCTTGCGGGTTAATTCATGTTCGGCAGCCATTGCCTCAGTTTGTTTGGCAGCTTCAGCAATTGTTTGCTGCGCTTTAACCCGGGCCTCCTCCAGCA
>JAAYGJ010000086.1 GCA_012727745.1 Clostridia bacterium
GTTATAATTAGCTAATGTAGATTTGCGGAGAGGGAGTATGCTAGTGGCGATTGAGCAACAGCACATACGTAATTTTTGCATCATAGCCCATATTGATCATGGCAAGTCAACCCTGGCTGACCGGCTGTTGGAATATACCGGGGCTTTAAGCTCCCGTAAAATGACAGACCAGGTTTTAGATACAATGGAGCTGGAGCGGGAACGGGGCATTACCATTAAGTTGCAACCTGTACGCCTCCTTTATCAAGCTGCTGATGGGCAGGAGTATGTTCTCAATCTTATCGATACTCCCGGCCATGTCGATTTTACCTACGAGGTCTCCCGCAGCCTGGCTGCCTGTGAAGGGGCTATTTTAGTTGTTGATGCTGCCCAGGGCATTGAAGCCCAGACCCTGGCGAATGTCTATCTGGCACTGGAACATGATCTGGAGATTATTCCGGTTATCAATAAAATCGACCTGCCCAATGCTGAACCGGAGCGTGTGCGGCGCGAGATCGAGGATGTTATCGGTCTGGATGGCAGTGAAGCAATCCTGGCTTCCGCAAAGACCGGCGCTGGTATTGAAGCAATTCTGGAGGCGGTTGTGCAACGGATACCGCCGCCACGGGGGAAGGAGCAGGCACCGTTAAAAGCTTTGATTTTTGATTCGGTATTTGACAGCTACCGGGGCGCTATTCCCTATATCAGAATTGTGGAGGGCAAAGTGCAAAAGGGCGACCTGATTAGGTTAATGGCTTCCGGGGCTGAATTTGAAGTTAATGAAGTGGGCGTTTTTACTCCGGCCCCGCAGCAAGTAGCAGCCCTGACTGCCGGCGAGGTGGGTTACCTGGCAGCCAGCATTAAGAATATTAAAGATACCCGGGTTGGTGACACTATTACCAGCTTGTCCTTACCAGCTACGGCCCCATTACCCGGTTACCGCCGGGTAGTGCCAATGGTCTACTGCGGGCTATTCCCAGTAGAGTCAGAGCGCTATGGCGATTTACGGGAAGCGCTGGAAAAACTTCAATTAAACGATGCAGCCCTTGTTTTTGAAATGGAAACCTCGGGGGCCTTGGGCTTCGGTTTTCGTTGTGGGTTTCTGGGGCTTTTACACATGGAAATTGTCCAGGAACGGCTGGAAAGAGAATATGACCTGGACCTGATTACCACTGCTCCCAGTGTAGTTTACCGGGTAGTAAGGACTGACGGTCAGGTGGAGATGGTCGACAATCCTACCGCTTTACCGGAAGCAACCCTGATTGACCATATTGAAGAACCTTATGTTGAAGCTAGCATAATGACTCCCAAAGAGTATGTCGGCCCAATCATGGAGCTTTGCCAGGAAAAGCGGGGTAACTATCTTAACATGGACTATTTATCCGACAGGAGGGTCAGTATAAAATATGAATTGCCCCTGGCGGAGATTATTTATGATTTCTTTGACCAGTTAAAAAGCCGCACTCGCGGGTTTGCTTCTCTGGACTATGTGCTTAAAGGTTATCGACCCTCAGAACTAGTGAAAATGGATATTTTGATTAATAACGAAGTAGTCGATGCCCTTTCAGTGATTACCCATCGGGAGCAGGCCTACCAGCGCGGCCGAGCTCTGGTGGAAAGCTTGCGGAAACTAATCCCGCGACAATTATTTGACGTACCTATCCAGGCGGCAGTGGGAAGCCGTATTATTGCCCGGGAAACCATTGCTGCTATACGCAAAAATGTTTTGGCCAAGTGCTATGGCGGCGATGTCACCCGCAAGCGGAAATTGCTGGAGAAGCAAAAGGAAGGTAAAAAACGGATGAAGATGGTGGGCACGGTAGAGATTCCCCAGGAGGCATTTATGGCGGTATTGAAAGTGGGGAAACAATAGGTCATGAAAAATGCCCGCAGCGGCCGACGGTCTACCAATCCGGCCCTGTATATTCACCTGCCCTTTTGCCTGCAAAAGTGCAATTATTGCGATTTTGTTTCCTACCCCGGCCAAACGGCCACAGCAATGAGAGCATATTGCCGGGCTGTCAGCCGGGAGATAGAGCTGCTGGCGGCTACTTACCGGCCGGGTGCTGCAGCAACAATCTTCCTGGGCGGCGGTACGCCTAGCCTGCTGCCGGGAGGGGAATTGGCAGCTCTGCTGGAGCAGGCTGCTACAGTTTTCGGCTTGCTATCGGGGGCGGAAATATCGCTGGAGGCTAATCCGGGGACAGTAGATGCTGCCAAGTATCGCCTGCTGCTGGCTGCGGGAGTTAACCGTCTCTCCCTGGGAGTACAGTCTTTTGCTGACGACCTGTTGCAGGCCATGGGGCGGGCTTACCGGCGGCAGGAAGTTTACCGGGCTTACCGGCTGGCACGGCAGGCGGGCTTTGCAAATATTAACATTGACCTGATTTTTGGCCTGCCGGGCCAGACTATGGCTGCCTGGCAGGCTACTTTAACAGAAACAATCGCTTTAGAGCCGGAACATGTTGCTGCATATAGTTTGCAGTTGGAACCGGGCACACCCTGGGGAGACCTGGCAGCAGACGGCGCTTTGCCTTTGCCTGATGAGGAATTGGTCCTGGCCATGTACCAGGAGGCCAGGGAGCAATTAGTAGGGGCCGGTTATGATCATTACGAGATTTCCAATTTTGCCCGGCCAGGATACCAATGCCGTCACAACCTCTCTTACTGGCATAACCTGCCCTACTTCGGGGTGGGTGCCGCTGCCGCTTCATATTGGCAGGACTGTCGCTGGCAGAACCATTCTTCGCTCGAACAGTACAGTGCTGCCCTGGCTGCCGGCGAACTGCCTGTGGCTGAAAGAGAAACTTTAAGTTTGCGTTTGCAGATGGCGGAAACCATGTTTATGGGCCTGCGTTTGCTGGCCGGTATCAACCTGGCGACTTTTCTGGAACGTTTTGGCACCGACGCCAGAGTTATATATGCTGCTGAGCTGGAATGGCTTTTCTCCCAGGGCTTGGTAGAAATCAAAGGGGGACATCTTAAGCTGACTGAGCGAGGTTTGCCTCTGGCTAATGAGGTATTCAGGCAGTTTGTCTAGGCATTATTTTTACTTGTTGACAAAAGCCAGTTGTGGTGGTATGTTTTTATTAGGCCGCATTAGCACTCGAGCCCAAAGAGTGCTAACAGAGGGGTGATAATATGCGGATGGATGAGCGCAAACAAAAGGTTCTTGCCGCTATTGTTCAGGATTATATAATTGGTGGGGAACCGGTGGGATCGCGCAGTATAGCCCGGCGCTACAATTTGGGCGTGAGTCCGGCTACCATTCGTAATGAGATGGCTGATCTGGAAGAAATGGGCCTTCTGGAGCAACCTCACACCTCAGCCGGGCGGATACCTTCCGATTACGGCTACCGTTACTATGTTGACTGCCTGATGGCGCCGGAAGAATTGACCGCCGCAGAAAAGGAATACATCCAGCGCAGGTACAAGCAAAAAATGCATGAATTTGAACAGATGTTGGAAGAAACGGCCCGCCTAATTTCCGAGATGACTGCTTATACGGCTGTCGCCCTTGGTCCCAACCAAAAAAAGGCTTATCTGGAGCAAGTGCAGATTTTACCGGTTCAGTTAAGCGGAAAAGCCCTGTTAATTGCCGTAACTAGTACGGGATTGGTTGAACACCGCCTTTTTACTATACCTGATAATACAACTGAGGAAGACCTGCAACGCCTGTCAAAGTATCTTAATGACAGCCTACAGGGAAAGGTTGTAGAAGATATACACCGATCTATCTTGCAGGACCTTTACCAGGAAGTAATCGACCAGCGAGAGTTGTGCAATCAGGTGCTCGAAATCCTGAGGCAGGTTCTAGCCCTGGAGGGCAGCAAGAAAATTTATCTGGAAGGCGCCTTCAATATCCTGTCTCAACCAGAATTTAAAGACCTGGAGCGGGTAAAGAAGTTATTAGCTTTTCTGGAAAAGGAAGATGCCTTGCGGCGTGTATTTGCCTCGACACCGGAAAAAGGTTTAAGCATCAGGATCGGCCAGGAAAATAAACATGAAGGTATTGACCGCTGCACCGTTGTTACCATAGATTATAATGTTGAGGGCAAGGTTGCAGGTAAACTAGGCTTACTGGGTCCTACACGGATGCAGTATTCCCGAGTTATATCGGTTATGAACTGTATTGCTGACTGCCTGTCCCGATCTCTACAGCAATTTTATCGTTAGCCTTTTATTATTAGCTGAAGAATGATCGCGTTACGGGCTGCTGGATTTTGACCGGTGCCTTATGGTACTGGTTTTTTTGCGAAAGGAGGGGAAGGCATTTCATGATTGAACCAAAAAAGGATAACTGTGAAACGGGTTTAGAAACGCAGAGCCACCAACCTGACGCGGAATCAGCGGAATCACAGGTTGAAGCAGCGGCGGAAGAAGAAGCTACCCGGGAAGCAGCAGTTAAGGCTGAGGATCCTGTGGCGGCCGAACTTGCTGAAATTAAAGAGCAACTGGCAGCTAAAGAAGCCGCCCTGGAGGAAATACAACAGCGTTATCTGCGGCTACAGGCTGATTTTGATAATTTTCGCCGGCGTACCCGGCGTGAGCAACAAGAGTTTA
>JAAYGJ010000087.1 GCA_012727745.1 Clostridia bacterium
AAAGGGGCGCAACGCTGGATAGACCTCGGGTTTTACCAGTTTCAGCCCTCAGAGTTCGCCAAGGTTTTTATGATCATTACCCTGGCTTGCCTGCTGCAAAAATACTATGGTAAACTTAATCGCTGGCAGGATTTAGTATTGCCTTTTTTATACGTAGCCCTGCCTATGTTGTTGATCTTGAAACAGCCAGACCTGGGGACCTCCCTGGTATTAATAGCCATTTTTTTTGGCATGCTATATGTAGGCGGCGCTAATACCAGAATTTTACTAACTATTATTGTTGGTGGTATATTATTAGTAGGAGTTGCTCTCTATGCCCATTTTAATTTCGGTTTGCCTATACCTTTACAGGACTACCAGCTGCAACGATTGGTGGTGTTTTTAGATCCCTATAATGACGGCCAGGGTGGGACCGGAGCCGGGTATCATATTATTCAGTCCCAGATTGCCATTGGTTCCGGCAGCTGGTGGGGACTTGGCTATGGCCGGGGCTCTCAGGTGCAGCTGAACTTTTTACCCGAACACCATACTGATTTTATCTTTTCAGTGATCGGAGAAGAGCTTGGTTTTGTCCGCACAGTAGGTGTGCTGGGGCTATATTTTATCCTTCTCTATCGTATGATTCGCATAGCTGCCCAGGCCAAAGATTTATTTGGTGCCTTGCTGGTCAGCGGCGTAGCTTCCCTTTACGCTTTTCATATACTGGTTAATGTGGGGATGACCATCGGTATTATGCCGGTAACAGGTATTCCCCTGCCATTGCTCAGTTATGGCGGTACGTCAATGCTGGCCAACATGCTGGCCCTGGGGCTGGTTCTTAATGTTAATCTGAGGAGGCAAAAAATTCTTTTTTAGGAAAATCCCTATTGACAAGGTCCCCGGATTTAGTTATATTATAAATTGTTATTAGCACTCACTTGAGGGTAGTGCTAACAACCGCAAATGTTTTGAAGGGAGGAGTTTTTATGCTAAAGCCACTTGCTGATCGGGTAATTATCAAGGTTTTATCCGGCGAGGAAAAGACCCAGGGGGGTATAGTATTACCGGATACGGCCAAAGAAAAGCCTCAGGAGGGGGAAGTAGTAGCTGTAGGGCCGGGCAAAATGCTTGATAATGGTACCCGCGTTGCACCAGAGGTAAAAAAAGGAGACATAGTGGTCTTTGCTAAGTACAGTGGCACAGAAGTAAAGTACGAAGGGCAGGAATACCTGATTATCCGTGACAGTGACATTCTGGCCATTAAAGAATAAGGGATATATAAGAGATATAACTAGATAACTAGGTGATAGAAGGAGGTAGAACTTTATGTCTGCCAAACAACTGGCCTTTGATGTTGAAGCCAGGCAAGCCCTGGAAAGAGGTGTTAGCACAGTAGCCCAGGCGGTTAAAGTAACTCTGGGACCTAAAGGACGCAATGTAGTTTTAGAGCGCAAATTCGGTTCCCCGGTTATTACCAAAGATGGGGTAACTGTAGCCAAAGAAATCGAGCTTCAAGATCCTTACGAAAATATGGGGGCACAACTTTGCCGGGAAGTTGCTTCTAAAACCAATGATGTTGCCGGTGAAGGTACAACTACAGCTACGGTACTAGCCCAGGCC
>JAAYGJ010000088.1 GCA_012727745.1 Clostridia bacterium
CTGTTAACCAGATCATAGTAACGTTCCGGTTCCAGATACCGCAGAGCCTGGTCCTCAAGCTCCCATTTGAGGCGAAAAATCCCCAGACGATGAGCCAGAGGAGCGTAGATCTCCAGGGTTTCTCTGGCAATCTCCTCCTGTTTTTCAGGAGGGTGATACTTCAAAGTTCGCATATTATGCAGGCGGTCCGCCAGTTTAATAAGAATGACCCGTATATCCTGGGCCATAGCAATAAACATCTTGCGCAGCGTCTCCGCCTGCTGTTCCTCTTTGGTTTTGTATTCCAGGCGGCTTAGTTTGGTGACGCCGTCGACCAGGAGGGCTATTTCCTCACTAAACTTTTCCCTGATATCGTCCAGCCCGGCAGGCGTATCTTCTACAACGTCATGGAGCAGAGCTGCCGCAATAGTGGCCTGGTCCAGCTGTAGTTCAGCCAGAATAGAAGCCACATTGAGGGGATGAGTGATATATTCCTCACCGGAGAGCCTTTTTTGTCCCTCATGGGCACGGACTGCATAGTTATACGCCTCTTCCAGTAACTGAAAGTTGATTCCCGGCTGGTATTCCTGGATCTGTTTTTTCAGTTGTTCCAGTCCCTTCGGGTCCACAGTCATCACCTCCTGCCCCTGTTATTTCTAGCTTAAATCTATGGGCCAGTTTTGTTTCCGCACAAAGCTGCTGAAAACGCCGCGAAGCCAGCAAATCGCGTTTTTCATTTGCCGGCAGCAAGCTGACCGCCAGGCCCCGGCTACGCCTTTCTACTCGCGCCAGCTCCAATTCTTCCAAGATCGCCAGGTAGCAACGTTGATGATAGCCTTTATTATTAAATATGTAAAGGCCCCGGTCATTGTCAGCCCGATGCTGTAACTGCCGGTAAAATTGAACCAATTCCTGGCGCAGGTCAATAACCGGCCTGTCCCCGGTTTCAATCCTGAAATATACTGCCGGCAGCTGCCCTACCAACGGCAGCGCTAGTTCTACTTCCTCGCGGCTGTCCGGCAGGTAGTTAAAAATAACGGCATCAGCCGGGTAAAACCACGCCGGCCGGCCCCGCCGGGCCAACAGCAGCGGCAGGCGCCCCCTGTTTGCCTCTTGCTGTGCCAGCAGCGTTTGCCGGGGAACAGTATAGGTATCTACTGTCAGCCGCAAATCGGGAAACTGCTGCTGCAGCCAGGCTGCCAGCTCCTTTATTTTATAAAAATCAGTTTCATATATTAATACCCGCTGGCAACCGGCCAAAAGATTTTTCAAGGTAGAAAACAGGTCAGAGAACTTCTGCCAGTTTCCCAACACCGGCTGTAATCTGGTACCTTGCACCTGTTCTGCAGTGACAAAAGGTGAAACCAGCAGCCTTTGTTTTCCCTTTGCCGGAACATAAAAAGGGCTGCAAGCTATTATACACCCATTGGCCTGGCCCTTTAACCTGGCTGCTTCCGCCCGACCCAGCCAGGGGCCCAGAGGGTACAAGTTCCCTGGATTGAAAACTCGCCTGAGAGCCAGGTAACACTGGCTTACGGCAGTACCGCTACTAAATAATATCTCCTCCGGGGGAGTGTCGCTATTAAAACAGGCAAGCAACTGCCGGGACCAGGTAAATACCGGTACATCTTCCGCGGTTGCTGCCACCCACTGCCGGCAGGCACTTGTTTCGTTCCCTGTCCTCCTTGCCGGCCTTAAATATTGTACCTGGAGCTGCAGTTCCTCCTTTTCCTGGTAAACATTGCGTTCCAGGTAAAAGACCAGGTCGGCGGCAGCACCTGGGCGCAACTGCGGGGGCAGCCGCAGGTTAAAACCTATACCCCCGATTTCCTGCCCCTCAGCAGCCAGCCTTAGTTTTAAATGGCCTCCATTTTTACCAACCTGGCGGGCCTCTTTAAGATAGGCATGGCGACAACATAAAAGGGGGCGGGGATTGCCTTCGCCAAAAGGGGCCAGGGATTCCAGTTCATCCAGCAGCTGCCAATCAAGCTGGCTTAAAAGAACCTCTCCTTCCGGTACAACCTTGGTTAGCGGGGTCGCTGCTGTCCTGACCGCCTGCACTGCC
>JAAYGJ010000089.1 GCA_012727745.1 Clostridia bacterium
ACCAGAGAGTGATTGAAATTCATGACAGGCAGATGCTCTTTAATAAAATGAACGAGGCAGTCTGGGAGGCTTCGCACCGGGCTAGCAAATTCCTGGCAAGCGGGCTGCAAACCGATGTTGTCCGTTTTACAGAGAGCATGGATGAGTGCATCGAGTACCATGCCCAGCTGGTAGCGAAGGAGCAGGATAAAAATATGCTCCAGGTCTTAGATAATTTGGAGAGGACAGCCCAGAATTTTAAAGACAGGTTCCTGCAAGAAATAGCTACTGTCAGCGCTGAGGAGCGCCTGGAATACTTACCCCTGTTAAGCGGCCAGATTGACTCTTCCTTAAGTGTTTTTAAAGATGTCAGCCTTACTATTGAAAAGAATATTGACGAGCAAATAGCTCAGGCACGAGGCAAACTGGGCCAGGCGATGCGAAACGTCAGGCAGGCGCTGATTATTGGCCTGGCTCTGACTGTGCTGGCAGCCCTGTTAATAATCTGGCAAGTTCGGCGCACTATCGGCAGGTCCCTGGGGCAGGTGGCTGCTTACGCTGCCCGGGTGGCGGACGGTGATTTAACTGTCGAACCCCTGCAGGTATGGACCAGGGACGAGCTGGGGCAGCTGGCAACGGCCATTAACACCATGGGGGAAAACTTGAACCGGATGATCAGCCAGTTAAAAGATATGAGCGGCAAAGTGGCTTCCGCCAGCCAGGACTTGGCCAGCATGGCCAATGAACTGGGCGAGGCGGCCCGCCAGGTCGCCAGTACCGTCCAGGAGATGGCCAAAGGGGCGGAATACCAGGCCCAGCAGGTGAACGAAACGGCGGCGGCAACCGAAGCCCAGGTAAGCCGGGTGAATGAAGTCTATCGCTATACAGAGGACATGGCTGCTACTTCCGAACAGGCGTCGGCCAAGGTTGTGGAGGGTGCCCAGGCGGTAGCTGAGGCCAGCGAGCAGATGGATGCCATTTCAAAGCGCATCGAGTTCCTGTCCCAGGCTATCAATGAACTGGGTGGGCGCTCTCAGCATATCGGGCAGATTATCGGAGTTATATCTGGCATTGCTGAACAGACCAACCTGCTGGCTTTGAACGCTGCTATCGAGGCGGCCCGGGCCGGCGAGCAGGGACGGGGTTTTGCCGTTGTGGCGGACGAAGTACGCAAATTAGCCGAACAATCAGCCGAGGCAACCAAAGAGATTTCCGAGTTAGTACAGGAGATCCAGCATGAGACAGGACGTGTGGTTGACAGCATGGCCGAGGGTTCCCGCGATGTCCAGCATGGCACTACTGTAGTAGCCCGCACCGGGGAGGCTTTTACAGCGATTGATAAGGCTATCCAAGATCTGGTAGCCAAGATAAAAAACGTTGCTGCCAGGGCAGAAGAGATGCATACCGGCGCCGGCCAGGTCAAAGGCAAGGTGGAGAGCATTGCTGCCATTGTTGAAGAAGCAGCAGCCAGCACCGAAGAGGTATCAGCGTCTACAGAGGAACAAACGGCTGCCCTGGAGCAGGTCAGCCAGGCAGCGGGACAGCTTGCTGACGTTGCTGCTGAGCTGGAAAAAGTAGTGAGCAAGTTTAAACTTTAGCAGTACCGGGGGCCACTGCTTCTTTCCTGCTGGTGGCTCCCTTTGTTTATTTAGGGGATATTTTTCCCAGAAAAACTTGAAACTTAAAGGATTTTGGCGAATGGCGGTGAATATAGTATTTACAAAATTGGGAAGGCGGGATATTAATGGCAACAGAGAGAATAGCGGAAACCCAGGTAGTAGTTTTCCAACTGGCTGGGGAGACCTACGGCATTGATATTAATCATGTCCAGGAAATTATCCGTATGCAAAATATAACCGAAATTCCCGGTACGTCTACTTTTATTGAGGGAGTAATTAATTTGCGCGGCCGGATTATACCGGTAATTGATCTGCGCAAGCGTTTTAACCTGCCTCTGGCCGATAACACCCAGAACACCCGGATTATAGTGGTAGAGATGGGACAGATGACGGTCGGAATGGTGGTCGATTCTGTTTCCGAAGTATTACGCCTGCCTACCGCCAGTATCGAACCGCCGCCGCCAATGATTTGCGGCATAGATGTGGCTTACCTGCAGGGTGTAGGCAAGCAGGATGACCGCCTGATTATCCTGCTGGAACTCGACAAAGTCTTAAAGGAAGGGGAGAAGCAAGAACTACAGCAAGAAATAGCTGCCGGGGTGGTTGAAGAATGAGCGATCTTGATATGTCTCAGTACCTGGGCATTTTCCTCGACGAGGCCGAAGAGCAGCTGCAACAATTAGACGAGGCAATAGTGCAGTTGGAACGAGACCCGGATGATCCCGAACTTTTAAATACTATCTTCAGGGCCTGCCATACCTTGAAAGGCGCTTCGGCTTCAATGGGTTTTACCCGCCTGGCTACCCTTACCCATCGTTTGGAAAGCGTTCTTGACAGTTTGCGTCGGGGAGAGCTGGCTGTCTCCCGGGAGATTATCGACCTGTTGCTGGCCAGCCTGGATAAACTGCGGCTGCTGAAAGAGAGTATAGCTGCCGGCAAGGGCGAAGAAGGCGAAGTGGACAGCATTGTAACCCGCTTAGAGGCTGTCCTGGCCGAGCCGGCTTCCTTTGACCGTCCTCAGGAAAGGACCGGCGCTACCGCTCTCCGCCTGAATGACGTGGAACAGCATGTCCTGCGGGAAGCCCGGATAAAGGGCTACCATGCTTATGAAATCCGGGTGCA
>JAAYGJ010000005.1 GCA_012727745.1 Clostridia bacterium
ATTATAGCATAGCTTTAGATTACAGTCAATTAGGCAAACTTTACCGCTATTACGACAACTGCACCGGCAAAAATAACCGCCTTACTCGCATTATCACCACTATGCTGCCTTGTGCTTCCACACAGCTAGCTTTGTCTCGCTTGGCTTTCGGACACACCAACGAAAAAATATGAAAACTGGCTACAGCACTAAGCAACCGAGCCACTTTTTGCTTTTTTCCAGGTCCAGCGCCAAAAAAATTTAACTATATCCTTATACATCCCTATGCGGGCCAACACGCCGCGGTATAGCCCTCGCTTTTCTTCTTTCATTACATGGGTCATATTGGTCAGGGGTACTCTC
Source organism: Clostridia bacterium (assembly GCA_012727745.1). GTDB lineage: Bacteria > Bacillota > DSM-521 > Neomoorellales > Neomoorellaceae > JAAYGJ01. Next base: position 343 of record JAAYGJ010000005.1, read on the forward strand.
TGCACCCGCCAACCGTGACGTCGAGCCTCACTGTTAAGTAATATCTCCACCTCAAACCTGCTACTTTCAGCTCCAACTGCAAGGAACAATTCTTTACGGATAGACCTTTGACCGGAAAGCTGGGGTGCTACCGTCTGGGCCAGATCCGTAAAAGAACGGCCATGACAAAATACTCCCACGGTCATATCTGTGATACCGTCAACTAAAGGGGTAATAAGCGCTTCCACATGGAACGGTGTCAAACCTTCCAGATCCGCATCCAAAAAAAGTAATATCTCTTCTTGGGCCTGGCGCGCACCTGCTGTCATTGCCGCCCCTTTGCCGCTATTAATGCCCAGCTTAATAACTTTGGCGCCATGCCGGCGAGCCGTAGCAGCAGTAGCATCCTCCGAACCGTCATCTACTACGATTATCTCGGTAATGCTAACTACCTGCTTGAGCACATCCACTACCTTGCCTACAGTTTTAGCTTCGTTATATGCCGGGATAATAGCAGTTACACCCATTCTGTTAACTCCCTTGTAGAATTTTATAGCGAAAACTTATGGTAACACTTATAGATAATACCATTTTCCGGAAACCAATGCAAGTTAACAGGGTTAATCTATCCCTATAAAGCAAATTTTTCCAGCCACTGGTTTTCCATACAGGCACTCCACATCTTATTAAGGTAAGTAAGCGAGTACTGTTTCTCTACCAGGTGGTACAGGTACGAACCAGTCTGGGTTAGCTTCAGCCTATGCCCCTCCCTTCTCGCTAAACCTGAGCTTTGTAAAAACCTGTCGATGAAAGGGAACTCCTCGCTAAAGTCTACTCCAAATAACTCTTTAAAGCGCCTGGTATCAATTACCGTATCATAACAACGCCAGAACAGCCAAAAAATCATCTTCTCCCTTGGGGTCATCACATTAACCAAGTTGATGGGTAACCTGCCGGTAGCCAACCTGGTGATATAGGCCTCCACATTAAATGTATTCAAATAAAAATATTTGTCGAAATGTGAAGTGGCGCTAACGCCGAAGCCCACAAAACTTTCCCTTGTCACAGAAGTATATCTTTTGCTGTTGCTTTAGCCATATGTCCAGATAGAAGTTTTGCCGTATTGCATCTGCGCTGACAGGCCCTCAATTCGCCGCAATAGGCCATATTCCTGAAGCGAATTAAATGTACGCAGTTTTTCTTGTTTCACTCTCCGGGGTAAAGCTGTCAGGGGAAAAAGGATCAGGGGGTAGATGGATAGCTGTTCAATAGCGTAGCTGTAACAGGTGCAGATATCATGTTCAATATCCTCCCAGGTCTGGTTGGGGAGGTTGAACATAATGTCGATATCAACACAATCAAAATCAGCCGCTTTGATTAACTCAATGCTCCTTCGGGCCTCGTTGCCGCTGTACCTTCGCCCCAAGAAATGCAGGTGCTGGTCATTAAATGTTTGAACTCCGATACTTACCAGGTTGATCCCCATGTCCTTTATTTGGGCAATTAAATCCTTATCTATATCCTGCGGGTAAACCTCAATGCCCACATCGCCGTGAAACACAAGGTTAGCCCGGATCCAGGCCAATACTTGCTGCAACTCAGTCAGCATCAGGGTTGGAGTTCCCCCGCCAATATAAATTGAAGTGATGCGCTTACCCTGCAAATGCTTTTGCATAATTGCCAGTTCTGCCAACAAAGCCTTTTGATAAGCCAACGCCCTGTTTTTGTCGTATAAAGTCTTATTATAAGGACAATAAGGGCAAAGGGTACGGCAAAAAGGGATATGGATATATAAACCTATCTCAGCGGGAATTGCGGCAAAATCGACATTATTATCATAGGCTTTAAACAAAAACGGCTCTTTCTTTTTTGCCACTGTTTTACGTAGCAAGGTTGTTAACATCGCAATCCCCCGTGGCAATGTTAAGAAGGTAAGGCCTCCCCCTACCCATTTGACTGGGCCAGTTAGGCTGGGTACTTTTTAATTACGGTATGAGCCATTCATCTGGTCTTTTTAAATACGGGTGTGCCTCCGCACTGCATGGAGACCAGCTAAGACTTTTATTCGGAATTGTAGCTTAAGGCTTGCAAGTCTTACACGGCTGGTAGCCGGCTTCTAGCGCCTCTGTGCGGGTGCTGAACTGAACTCGGTTTTCGGGGCTAATCTCTCCGGCCCAACGGCAGCCCGGGATATGAAACTTCTTGGAGTTAGAGTTGCCGATATATTTGTCCGCGCTACTACTGTCCGGGCCCGGGGGCAACTTGGTAGCAAATTCTCGCCAGATACCCCTGCCTGCTTGGCGAGCTTCTTGCTGGAGCTGGGCGAACAGGTCAGTATATTTGACGTTAGGTGGTACGGTCATTATTTCGGCATAACCGTTGATAAGCAGATCGGCATTATGCATTTTGGCCCGGACTTCCGCTTCGCTGTCGTTGGCCGGCTGCTCCAACCAGACATAAACCAGCAAGCGACCGTAGCGGTCCCGCTCGCCTGCGTCCAGCTCCAGGTAGATTTGCCTGCCGTTTAATTGTTTGCGGGTATAATCCGCTGCTTCCCTGCCGTAAGGCTGTTCTTTTATATTTAGGCCCGGGTGGGAGATTTCGGGCGTATTGACGCCGATTAGCCTGGCCTTTTCTGTGCGCCCGTCTATTTGCAGATGCAGGGTGTCGCCGTCGACCACTTTAGTAACTGTAGCTGGGATTAGTTTTACTGTCCCTGCGGCCGGGGACTGGCTACCGTTTAGTCACTTATTAGTTGCCTGATTGTCAGGCTGCTGCCCTTCTGTCGTCGGCAAGTCTTTAGCTGTGCCCGTATCACCGGTTGAGCCTATGCTGTCCGCCGCCTGCTGCAGCGCTTCGCTGGCAGCAGTGCCGTCAGCGGGTGCGCCGGGGCTGCCGCAGCCGGCTAAGGTGAACGCTAATAGTAGGAGCAACAAAAGCCAGGTTACTAAGGCAGGCGCCTTGCGCCTTAATCCTGGCTTTACCGTTATTTCTTCGAGCAAAATTCTTCCCCCTTGTTTACTTTAACGTTATACTGTGTAACAAAACCATATCTCTTATAAGCAGCATCCGCTTTTTTCATGCGGCCGGCTACCCAGGTTGTTGTCTTTCTGTTTGGTGGTCTATTATAGCCCCCGGCGCCTTTGCTGGGGGCTATTTGAGTTTATAATTACGGTCCCTGCTCAGAAGCGCCCGTTCTGGCTGCTTAGATTAAACCTGTATCTCCCACCAGTTCAAGTCTTTATGCTGTATAAACTTTTTGCTGCACGCGTCGCGCTGGACAGTATGTCTGCCTCAACTGTCATATATTACTTCTGCAATTTTCCTGGAATGTCCTGCAATGGCTTTGCTTCTAATATAATCATGCACCTGAGTGCTTAGTGAAAACAGCGCTTCCCTTTGCCCACCTCCCAGAAGGTTAGTCCCTGATAACACAAAAAGCAGCCATTTGCTGGCTGCATCCTAGCTAAATCTATTCTGTTTATGTCGCGTACAAATTTATTAATATATCTATTCGTATTGAATGAATAATTTGAGCTATACTGCGCTCGTTTCCGTCCCCCTAAGGGGGGTTAGATCTGTAAACTGAAAACAGTCGCAATTCATTCTTGGAAGAAGGGGAAGGTTTCCGTCCCCCTAAGGGGGGTTAGCTCTGTAAACTCTGTGCCCGCAAAACGTTGGGGCCCAAGGGCCGAATCACCACTTTGCGGCGCTCGACCAGTTTTAGCGCTATTTGTGCCTGTTTTTTGCCTGAGCGCCGCAAAAACATCGCTCTCGAAGCCGGGAGGGTATATCACTACTGTAACCCCTTTTTGCTTTTGCTCAGTATATTCTACAAATAACAGCATTTTCCTCCCTGACCACAATAATACATTCTTATGCTAAGCTGTCAGCAGCCCCGCCGCAATATCTTCCTGGTCACAAAGCCCGGGATCCCCCGTTCCCACTCCTACACCATAAAAATGACCGCTCATCTCTTGCTTCCCTGCATTGCCCTTATTTCCCGGAAGGCTTCCTGCGCTGCCGCAATCGTATCGTCCAGGTCCTCCTGGCTGTGGGCCAGAGAGACAAAACAGGCCTCAAACTGGGAGGGAGCCAGGTAAACCCCGTGCAGGAGCATAGCCTGAAAGTAATGCTTGTAAGCCCGGGTATCAGCATTTAAGGCGCTCTGGTAATTTACAACCTTTTCCCCTGTGAAAAAACAGGTCAACATGCTGCCAAAGCTGTTCAGCTGCACCGGCAGGCCGGCTTCCGCAGCAGCTTCCCGCAACCCCTGAGCCAGGGTTTGGGTGCTGTGGTTTAGTTTTTCATAGGTACCCGGCTTTTCCAGTTCCTGCAAGGTTACCAGGCCTGCAGTCATCGCTAACGGGTTGCCGGCCAGGGTCCCGGCCTGGTAAACCGGGCCGAGGGGAGCTACCAGTTCCATGATCTGCCGTTTGCCTCCGTAAGCCCCTACCGGTAGACCGCCTCCGATAATTTTTCCCAGGCAGGTCAAGTCAGGTTCGATATTATAGATGTGCTGGGCCCCGCCCCAGGTGCAGCGAAAGCCGGTCATGACCTCATCGAAAATCAGCACCGCACCAAATTGCCGGGTAATCTCCCGCAGCCCCTCAAGAAAACCGGGCTGGGGTAAAACCACCCCCATGTTGCCAGGAACCGGTTCCACAATCACAGCAGCAATTTCTTGCCCCATCTGGCTGAAAACAGCCCTTACCTGTCGCAAATCGTTAAAATCACAAGTAATGGTATCTGCAGCAAAACTTGCCGGTACGCCGGGACTAGAAGGCACACCAATAGTTAGCGCCCCTGAGCCGGCTTCAATCAAAAGAGAATCATGATGGCCGTGGTAACAGCCTTTGAATTTTAATATTTTCTGCCTGCCCGTATAAGCCCGGGCAACCCTCAGAGCACTCATGGTAGCCTCGGTGCCCGAATTGACCATCCTGACCAGCTCCATAGACGGAAAAGCCCTGTTTATGATCCGGGCCAGTTCGGTTTCCACCCTGGTGGGAGCGCCAAAACCGGTCCCCGCTTCAGCAAGATACTGTTGTAAAGCACCTATTACCCTCGGGTGACGGTGTCCTAGAATCAGCGGTCCCCAGGAGCCCACATAGTCTATGTATTCGTTGCCGTCAACATCCTGCAGCCGCGAGCCCAGGCCCGAAACTATAAACAAAGGGTGCTGACCGACCGCCTTAAAGGCTCGGACCGGGCTGTTGACGCCACCGGGGATATATTGCAGCGCTTCAGTATAGAGCTGGCGCGATTTCTCAAAGGTTTTGCCCATAATCTGCACCTCCTTAAATATCCTTTAACCAGCGGGCCACTTCCGGGGCATGATAGGTAATAATCAAATCACATCCTGCCCTTTTTAAACCGTACATTAATTCCATGACAACACGTCGCTCATCGAGCCAGCCCCTGGCTGCTGCGGCCTTGACCATAGCGTATTCGCCACTGACATTGTAAGCCGCAACAGGGCAGAGGAATTTCTCTTTGAACCTGGCCACCACATCCAGGTAGGCCAGGGCCGGTTTGACCATGACAATATCGGCACCCTCGGCAATGTCCAGCTCCCCTTCCTGTATTGCCTGGGTTATACTGGCGCGGGGGTCCATCTGATAGCTGCTCCGATCGCCAAACTGAGGCGCCGAACCGGCAGCTTCGCGAAAAGGCCCGTAAAAGGCGGAAGCATATTTGGCTGAGTAAGCCATTATAGCCGTGTCAGCGTATCCCTCCTGGTCCAGGGCTTTTCTGATAGCACCCACCCGGCCGTCCATCATATCCGAAGGAGCCACAATATCTGCTCCGGCCCGGGCATGGCTTACAGCCGTCCTGGCCAGAAGCTCTAGAGAAGGGTCATTGAGAACTTGACCAGCCTCAACAAGGCCGCAATGCCCGTGGCTCGTATACTCACACAGGCAAACATCGGTGATAACTACCAGATCGGGGAACTCCCTTTTAACCATTCTTACCGTTCGCTGCACAATGCCTTCCTCGTCATAAGCCCCGCTGCCACGCTCATCTTTCACCGCAGGAATGCCAAAAAAAAGGACCGCCCTGATCCCGGCTTTAACTACCTGCTCCACAACGGGCAGCAAGCAGTCAGGCGAAAGCTGGTAAATACCAGGCATAGACTCTACTTCATTGCGGATTTGCCGCCCTTCCCTGACAAAGAGAGGATAGACCAGGTCACTGGCTGACAGCTTTACTTCTGCTACCATATCGCGGATGGCTGCCGTACGGCGCAGCCTCCTCATCCTGAGCGCGGGAAAACTCATCTTACTCATCCCTTTCCCTTCTCTGGTAATAATCTTTCAGCGCTTGGACTAGCCCGGGAATGGTATATTCGCTGGCTACCACGTCTGCAGTAAGACCGTAATCGCAGACCGCAGCCGCCGTAACCGGGCCAATACAGGCTATCGTCACTCCCCGGAGCAGCCGGGCTAGGTCCCGACCTTTCAGCAGTGCAAAAAAGTTGTTTACTGTAGACGGGCTGGTAAAGGTAAGAACATGGAGTTTACCCTGTTCCAGGCTTTCAATGACACTGCCGGCAGCGGCCGAACTGGCCACTGTGCGGTAAACGGTAACCGGGGTTACAGTCAGCCCCCGCTGGACTAAGTACTCTGCCAGCCAGGGGCGGGCCAGATCCGCTCTGGGCAACAAAACCTTCTGGCCTGGCCGCAGCCTTTCGCCTAAACCCAGCGCCAGAGCTTCGGCGCGATACTCCGCGGGCACATAGGTCACTTTCAGCCCCCGCTGTTCCAGGCTCTGCCTGGTAGCGGGTCCAATGGCACCTAACTGCACCTTCAGAGGAATAGCCCGGACATCAAGCCCCCTATCCTGTAGCTTTTTAAAGAAAAACTCAACGCCATTGACGCTGGTGAAAAATATCCAGTCAAAGCTCGCCAATTCATTTAAAGCCTGCTCCAGAGGACCCCAGTCCAGGGGAGGTTCAATAGCTATAGCCGGATATTCCAGCACCTCTCCCCCCAGAGCTTGCAAGCGACGGGAAAGGTCAGCAGCCTGTCCCCGAGCACGGGTGACGAGGAACCGTTTGCCGAAAAAGGGTAAATTCTCATACCACCGCAACTGTTCCCGCAGCCCGACCACCTGTCCGATGATTATTACGGCAGGAGCTGACAACTTCGCTGCCGCAGTTTTGTCAACAATATCGGCCAGGGTCCCTAGCACAACCTGCTGTTCGGGACGGGTGCCCCAGCTAACCACTGCAGCTGGGGTTGCAACAGCTTGACCCCTCTCAACAAGATTGCGGACGATCAGGGGCAGGTTCTCTACCCCCATGAGGAAGACCAGCGTACCAGGGTCCTTAGCCAGGCGGTCCCAATCAATGGCGGTATTAATTTTACCTTCCCCTTCATGGCCGGTAATAACGGTAAAGGTTGAACTCAGTCCCCGGTGGGTAACCGGGATCCCGGCATAAGCAGGTACAGCAATGGCTGAAGTAATACCCGGCACGATCTCTAATGGTAAGCCGGCCTTTTTGAGGGCCAGTGCCTCTTCGCCTCCCCTCCCGAAAACGAAAGGGTCACCGCCTTTTAAACGGACCACCACCCGCCCTGAAGTAGCCAGCTCCACCAGGAGCGAATTGATTTCCTCCTGGCTCAGAATATGCCGGTCGGGCAGCTTGCCCACATAGATCAACTGGACACCTTGCTTGCAGTGGTTCAGCAAGGAAGGATTGACCAGCCGGTCATAAACGACGACATCTGCCTGAGCCAGCGCCTCCAGCCCTTTAAGGGTAATCAGGCCGGCATCGCCAGGCCCCGCACCCACCAGATATACTTTTCCTGCTTTCATCGGCAAGCACCCTGCCTGATACTAGCCAGGATCTCCCCGGCCCCTTGAGCCAACAAGCTATCGGCCAGAGCACGACCCAGCTCCACCGCTGCCGCCGCCGGACCGCTCAAGTGGTCTCTAATAATCGTGGTTCCCTCCAGATTGGCCACCAGCCCCTGAAGCCGCAGCAGTCCTTCCCTGACCTCAGCGATGGCTCCAATTGGGACCTGGCAGCCACCTTGCAACGCAGCCAAAAATGCCCGCTCGGCTGTAATGGCAGTCCGGGTCTCCTGGTCATCAAGCTGTCCAATTAACGTCATGATTTCCTCATCGTCTTCCCGGGCTTCCACCGCTATAGAACCCTGGCCTACAGCGGGAAGGAGTAGATCATAGTCCAGCTTCTGGGTTATCTTCTCCTGCCAGCCCAGTCGTTCAATACCGGCGACAGCCAGTACGATAGCGTCAAATTCACCATTCTCCAAACGCCTGACCCTGGTGCCAATATTACCCCGCAGGTCTACCAGTTTCAGGTCAGGACGGGCATGAAGCAACTGGGCTTTACGCCTTAGACTGCTGGTACCGACAATAGCACCTGGGGGTAGCTGGTATAATTGCAACCCTTCCCTGGCCAGCAGTGCATCGCGGGGGTCCTCCCGTTTGAGCATAGCCCCAATCGCCAACCCCTCAGGTAACCTGGTAGGCAGGTCCTTTGCGCTGTGGACCGCCAGGTCGATTTTGCCCTCCAGTAGTGCCCGCTCAAGCTCTTTGGTAAAAAGCCCCTGAGCTCCGATTTTGGCCAGTGGAACGTCGATAAACTTATCGCCTTTAGTAGTCAGGCAAACAACCTTATATTGGTAAAGGGGCTGATGCAGTTGAAGTAGCTTCCTCACACGTTCAGCTTGCCATAAAGCCAGTTGGCTCTGGCGGGAACCGATACGGATAACCCTCATTATCAAAACACTTCCTCTCGCTTTATTGCCGCCTGCTCGTCGTCCAGGCTAAAAAGATAGCGCAAAGCATCACAATAACCGTAGACCTGTTCATCCTGGCATGCAGCTTTTAAGTTAATGATAGGTGTGCTGAGCATCTTGTTAATCAGCGAGCCGGCCAGAGAAATAATAATCTTCCGCTCTTTATCAGAAAGGGAAGCTAGCTTGGGCAAAACCCGTTTCAGCTCGCGGGTCACCAGGTCCTGCCCCTTTTTTTGCAGGGCTTTGATTACAGGTGCTACGGACAAAGTCTTTAGCCACTGGCAGAAGTTATCCGTTTCTTCGCCAATGATTTGTTCCGCCTTTATGGCTTCCCTTTTTCTTTCATCAAGGTTTTTGCACACTACTTGCTGTAAATCGTCAATATGGTAGACTACCACCCCGGGGAGCATTCCCACCCCGGGATGAATGTCACGGGGAACTGCAATATCGATAAATATAAGGGGCCGTCCCTGGCGCTCCGCAAGGAGAGGCTGAAGCAGCTCCGGTTTGATAATGTATCCGGGGGCTGCGGTGCAGCTGATTACAATATCAGCACAGGCCAGGTACTTTAAAAAGTCATCCAATCTGATAGCACTGCCGCCATATTCCGCAGCTAATAGCCTGGCCCTGGCATAGGTCCGGTTGGCTACTACCACGGTAGCAACCCCGTTGGCTACCAGGTGTTTGAGAACCAGTTCACTGGTATCTCCGGCCCCCAGTACCAGGACAGTATGGCCTTGCAGGCGCCCCAGTACCTGGGCTGCCAGGTCTACTGCCGCCGCGCCAACCGAGACAGGATAGCGGTCAATAAAGGTTTCGCTGCGGGCCCGCCTGGCGGCCTGAACTGCTCTTTGGAATAGCCCGTTCAAGACTTTGTTGGTAGTGCCCTGCTGGCAGGCCACTTCATAAGCCTCGCCTACCTGGGCCATAATCTGGCTCTCCCCCAGGACCATCGAATCCAGTCCGGCACTCACCCGGAAAAGGTGCAAAACAGCCTGCCGATTCGTTCGCTCATAGCTATACCTGCTGAGGGTCTCCAGGCTTAGTCCGCTATAGTCACGGATAAATTCAAGCAGTACTGATTTTAACCTTTCTTTCTCGTTACAGGCCAAATAATATTCGGTGCGGTTACAGGTAGAGAGGAGTACGGCTCCAGCCACACCGGCCAAACCCCCTGCAGCAGCCGTATATTGTTTCAGCTGGGATCTGGAAATAGCTACTTTGTCCCGCACTTCTAACGGCGCGGTCTGATAATTGAAGCCGAGTAAGTAGATGTCCATGATCTCACCCTCTTCCTGGCCTCTTCAATTTGCCCTGCCAGGACCATTTCAATAATTCCCGCTTCAAGGAGTTCCTGCATAAGCCGTTCCCGCACAGCCTGCTCGGCACAGTTGGCTTTCAGCCAAGTACGGGCCTCATTTAAAATATCAACTGCTTTTGCATAGTCCGGACTGAATTGCTCTTCCAGCTGGGATTTAAGCCTTTGCGACAGGGCAGGATTCTGACCGCCGGTGGACACCGCCAGGAGTAAATCGCCCCGTCGCACACAGGCATTAACAATAAAGCTGCTCTCAGCGGCGCTGTCAGCTACATTCACCAGGATGTTATGCTTATGGCAGTAAGCCGCTATTTCACTGTTGACTGCCCGGTTGGCAGTAGCAGCTATAACTAGAAAGTACCCATCCAGTTCCTTTTCCTGGTAGTGTTTTTGTTTCCAGACCAGGGAACCTTGCTCCGCCAGCAGGCGCAATTCCTCGTTTGCCTCCGGGCAAATCAAAGTTACGGCTGCTCCAGACTCGAGCAAGGAACAGACTTTACGCAGGGCAACCCGGCCCCCGCCTACTACTACGCATGGCTTTCCCAGCACATTTAAAGTAACAGGATAGGTGAAACTCACTTTGAACCTCCTCTGTTCCTTAACCGCCCACAGCTTGACCGGCCGGGCAATCTCTTACCCGCTGCCCGAAAATTTCCTGGTAAGCCGGGTACCCACCCAGCCCGCATAGCTCAACCTTAACCTGAAAACCTTCCCTCGCCAAGATCTGTTTCCAGGAATTCTCGCCGCAAGCAGCCATATCATGGCGAGCAGGCTCCCCGGCAAGCAGCATATACGGCGAAAGGATCCCTTCCTTAACGCCCTGCCGGCGAAGGCGAGGGAGTACCTCGCTCAGTTGGGGATAGCCTTCCACTGTAGCCAGATAAACCCCGGGAAGACTGTCAGCTAACATCAGCTGTAAACAGGAGTAACTGGCATTGGCCGGGTGACTCGAACCGTAAGCTATCAGCAGGTGAGCCTGTCCCCGATACTTTTCCTTGACATGCACCTTCCTTACTATTTTATTAGAAATACTTATAAATAAAAATCCCTTAACTTTGCAGCTATGGGATAAAACTAGCCTTCCCTCCTTCTAAAATACTTCTAAAATGATGAGCCTTGCCCCACCATGAGCAGCAACTGGCTCTTCTTTCAGGCAGGTCTTCTGGCTCACGGGTCCTCCTTACTCCTCGACTGCCCACAGCCTTCAGTACTGGCTGCAGTGGTATTACCCCTGCGACATTTTGTCTGTCTCAGGGTAAGGGCTTGTCTCCGTTCACAGCGGCGGATAACCCCCGGTTGCCCGGCGATTATCAAATAACATAAATTATTTATTGTTTATCGATAAAAATTATTTGTATTTCGATAATTAGCATGATATACTGCTGTCAGGATAAAATCATTACCATTGGATTGCGAGGGATGTTTAGATGTGGTCTGACAAACAATCTATCAGCCTCAGCAAGCTCTTTATCCTGCTTTTTATTACAGCGCTCGTTCTTGCAGTATTATTTGCTCCATGGCTGGTCCGTCGGTTTCTGGATTTTTCCCGGGCAGACTTGCAGGGAAGCGAAATTTTCTTCCTCACCACTATTTATACAGGAAGCTTGCCGGCAGGTTACTTGCTCTACAACCTGTTTTACCTTCTGCGCCGCATCGAAGCCGATCTGGTTTTCATTCCAGGCAATGTTGAGTTACTGCGCCGCATTTCCTGGTCCTGCTTTGCGGGAGCTGGATTAGGCTTGGTTTCTGCTGCATATTATTTCCCCTGGATGTTCGTGGCAATATCGGCAGCCTTTATGGGACTGATTGTCCGGGTTGTTAAAAATGTAGTAGCTAAAGCGGTACAACTCCAGGACGAAGTAGATTACACGGTGTGAGGTGAGAGAGATATGCCCATAATTGTGAACCTGGATGTAATGATGGCTAAGCGAAAAATATCTTCTACACAGCTGGCCGAAATAATCGGCATCAGCCAGGCTAATCTCTCAATCCTCAAGACCGGTAAGGCTAGAGCCATCCGCTTTTCTACTTTGGAAGCTATCTGCAAGGCCTTGGACTGCCAGCCGGGAGATATCCTGGAATACAGGCAAGAAGACTAAATTTGAGGGGACTGACAAAATGAGCAATAGCGATGTGTTTATAGCAGACAAAAAAGATGCTTTCTTTGCCCTTGTGGCTTTTGTGCTAGGTTTCTTCTTTATCAGGTGGGTATTTTTCCACTGGCAGGGATGGGGGGTATCTCTTTTTACCTATGCCTACTGCGGAGCAGTTACCGCTTATATATATAAAAAAGGGCTCAAATTAACCCGTTATTCCTGGTTTTGGCTTGCGGTAGTACTGCTAATAGGAAGTAGCTATTCACTCTGGTCAAATAACAGCTTAGAACCCTGGCGTAGTTTTTTCTTCTTCATGTCTGCCATATACTGGGTAATTGCCGCCACTGGTCAAGCTATACAGGGTCATACGGGTGACTGGCTAATCCTGGATGCCTTTAACGCCCTGTTCATAATACCCTTCCGGAATTTCACCACCCAGTATCAAAGCCTGGCTGCCCTGGAAACTATCCGGAAACCGGGACGGGGACAAGTTTTTTCTATAATTCTGGGGATATTCCTGGCCTTTATTGCGGGTGTATTGGTGCTGCCTTTACTTATTGCAGCCGACGGCGGCGCCTTTTCTCAGGTTGCGCAGGGCTTTCTGGATTACTTGCAAAACGTACAGGAAACCTTCTGGGAAAACTTTATTAACGTGATACTGGCCATTCCGGTTGCGGCTTATATTTTCGGCCTGGTAGGCGGATGCGTGCACAGGAGTGGCACCTCTACCTTCAAGGAAGAGAGTATCCAGGGTTTGTTATCCTCGCTGCGGTTCCTACCGTCGGCTTCGGTTAACATCTTGTTGGGCTTCCTCTGCATCCTGTATCTTATTTTTATCGGCTGCCAAATCCCCTATTTTTTCTCAGCTTTCAGCGGCCAGCTACCGGAGGGTTGGCAGGTTTATTCAGAATATGCACGCCGGGGTTTTTTTGAACTCTGCGGGATTGCTACCATTAATTTGTCCACCCTGACCCTGGCTAATATACTAAGCCGCAAACCCCGCTGGGAAAGCAAAATGCTGAGGCTTTTCAACGGCCTGATGGCTGGGCTGACTATTGTCCTAATTATCACTGCTTTAAGCAAGATGTTAATGTATATCGACGTATATGGAATGACAGTCCGCCGACTGCTCCCTAGCTTATTCATGCTTTATCTTTTGCTAATCTGCGCTGCTATTATTGCCCTGCAGAGATGGCAGTTCTCTATTATGCGGCTGGCTGCAGGCTTGGGCATAACCATGCTGTGCGCACTGTGTCTAACTGGCCCCGCCGGTTATGCTGCCCGCTATAACGCCGGCCGGTATCTGGCGGGTACGTTGCCCCACTATGATACTACGGTCTTGTATCAAGCCGGGTCGGCGGGGGTGGATGCAGCCCTCCAGGTCTATGAAGGTACATCAGACCCCGCCCTGAAGGAAGAATTACAGGCCTATCTATCCGATCAGCTTTATTTGACAGTTAATTCGGCTGGTCGTTCCTGGGACAATATCGAGAATGCCCGGGCCCGCCAAAAACTCGCAAATTTTACCGATTGCGCTGAGTTTACTAGCCATTAGTTTTTTTGGATACGGCTAATATTTTAATATCGTCATTAACATTTTTCTTTAGAAATCCACCTAAAGCCCACGTGGGATGACCTGGAAAAGGCAATCGCGGAGGGAAAACGTACCAGCTCGATTGTCTCAGTATCGGTCTTCCATCAGAGCCATTGACGCGACAGCAATACCGTGTGCAGTTATGAGCTGGCGTATCTGGCACACTAACCCGATTCA